>CBDUCT010000123.1:0-9127 GCA_965365715.1 uncultured Cyclobacteriaceae bacterium
ATAGGTTTTAGTTTTAATTTTTTGGTCAGGGTTGCGATCCCCGCAACCCTGTTTTTATTTATACAATCCTTTATTTGATTCGGCTCATGCAAGATGCCTGCAATTTGAGAGGCGCGGCTGGGATCAGCCAATTTCATTTTTTAAATAATATCCCGTATAGCTCTCCTTTACCTTTATAAGTTTTTCCGGAGTCCCTGAAAAAACCAATTCCCCACCTTTATCCCCGCCTTCAGGTCCAAGATCAATTATATAATCAGCTACTTTGATTATATCCAGGTTATGCTCAATCACCAGAACAGTATTTCCCTTATTTACAAGTTTTTGTAAAACAACAATAAGATGCTGAATATCCTGGAAGTGCAGACCTGTTGTCGGTTCATCCAGAATATAAAAAGTTTTCCCTGTATCTTTTTTCGATAATTCGGAAGAAAGCTTTACCCGTTGTGCTTCTCCTCCCGACAAAGTTGTAGCATGTTGTCCCAGGGTTATATATCCCAAGCCTACATCATTCAACGTTTTCAAAGTTTTCAGAATTCTTGGCTGGTGCTCGAAAAACTCAACAGCATTCTCAACCGTCATATCCAGAACATCCGATATGGACTTGCCCTTAAACCTGACTTCCAGTGTTTCCCGGTTATATCTTTTGCCTTTACAAGTTTCACAATGCACATACACATCAGGCAGGAAATCCATTTCAATCAACCTCATGCCGGCACCTTCACAAGTCTCACATCTTCCACCCTTGACATTGAAAGAAAATCTACCGGGCTTGTATCCCCGGATTTTGGATTCAGGAAGTTCAGCGAAGAGAGACCGGATACTGGAGAAAACACCTGTATAGGTTGCCGGATTGGAGCGGGGCGTTCTGCCAATGGGTGATTGATCTATCTCGATTACTTTGTCTATGTGCTCAAGTCCTTCAATCGATGAATAGGGTAAGACCTCTCTTCTGGAACGGTATAGTTTCCGGCTGATTATCGGGTATAGTGTTTCGTGGATCAGGGTTGACTTTCCGGAACCGGAAACACCTGTTACACAGATAAACTTACTTAAAGGGAAAGAAACATTTATATCTTTCAGATTATTCCCTTTGGCGCCCAGAAGTTTTACTTCGGAATCGTTCCCATTCCTTCTTTTTTTTGGTGTTTCAATTCGCTTTATTCCGTTAAGGAAATCAGATGTTAATGTTCCGTTTTTTACAAATTCTTCCGGAGGTCCTTCAGCGACAATATGGCCCCCATGCAATCCGGGACCTGGCCCAATGTCTATAATATGGTCAGATTCAACCATCATTTCTTTGTCATGCTCCACAACAATGACAGTATTCCCCAGGTCTCTGAGGGCTTTTAATGACCGGATCAGCTTTATATTATCTCTCTGATGAAGGCCAATACTGGGTTCATCTAGTATATACAATACACCAACTAATTGAGTTCCAATTTGTGTGGCCAGCCGGATCCTTTGCGCCTCTCCTCCGGATAAGGTTCTAAGGGGACGATTCAGGTCAAGATAATCAAGGCCAACGTTGAGGAGGAATTTTAATCGTTTCCTGATCTCTTTAAGAATACCCGCTGCAATGATGTTTTGCTTTTGATTTAAGCGGGATTCAAGATCATCAAACCACAACTGTAACTTTCCTATATCCAAGAGGGCTAACTCTGCAATATTTTTATTGTCAATTTTAAAATGCAGTGCTTCCTGTTTTAGCCTTGCCCCGTGACAGTCCGGGCATTTTTGTGTAACAGTATATTCCTTGACCCATTTCTGGATCTTCTCAGATCCTGAATTCTTCTGTTTTTGAAGAAAGTTGACAATCCCTTCAAACTTGGTATACCAGTCTGTTCCGGGGTATTTAACTGATTTTACGGCCACAGGATTTTCATCACCAAAAAGCAATACATTCATTACATCTTCCGGCAAATCCTTAATTTTCGTGGCGATAGATAAACCCTGTTTTTTCAGAATTGCCTCAATCTTTTTGAAGATCCAGATATCCCTGTATTCTCCAAGTGGAGCGATGCCGCCACGGCTGATTGATAGTGCATCGTCCGGGATAACTGACTCTTTTGTAATCTCTTCAATATGCCCGAGTCCATTACACGTCGGGCAAGCCCCATAAGGGCTGTTAAAAGAGAACATATTGGGCGCAGGCTCATCATAGGACAACCCGGTTTCCGGGTCCATCAGATATTTTGAGAAGTGATGAACATTATCATTCCTGTCCAGCGCCATGACGATTCCCTTACCTTCCCTCATGGCTGATTTGATGGACTCGGTCACTCTGTAACGTTCATCTTCCTTAACAATTAGTCTGTCTATTACAATTTCAATATCATGGACCTTGTACCGGTCGACCTGCATCTTTGGAACGAGTTCGTGGATCTCACCATCAATACGGACCTTGGAATATCCTGTTTTCCGGATCTGAACAAACAGTTCTCTGTAATGGCCTTTTCTCCCTTTAACGACCGGAGCCAGGATGATGAGTTTCTGTCCTGAAAATTGCTTGATGATCTGATCTATGACCTGATCTTCAGACTGTCTGACCATTTTCTTCCCGGTTAGATAGGAGTAAGCCTCCCCGGCCCGGGCAAACAATAATCGCATAAAATCATAGATCTCCGTTACTGTTCCAACGGTTGATCTGGGATTTCTGGAAGTTGTTTTCTGTTCAATGGAAATTACAGGGCTCAGCCCATTGATCTTGTCAACATCCGGCCTTTCCATGTTACCTATAAAGGATCTTGCGTAGGCAGAAAAACTCTCCATATATCTGCGCTGTCCTTCGGCATAGATGGTGTCAAATGCCAGAGAGGATTTACCACTCCCGCTAATGCCTGTGATTACAACCAGTTTTTCCCGTGGAATGGTAACATCTATATTTTTCAGGTTGTGTTCCCTTGCTCCAAATACCTCTATATACTCGTGATCGGGATGGGTAGCTATCCCGGACCCACGATTTATACTTTCTGATGTCATGTATGTCTTATGACTGGAAATTTAAAATTCTTTTAGTCGTATCCTTTCTGAGTTGACCAGCAAGGAATCCGTTTTAAGAATATCTGCGTGAATTGAATTTGATGAATTCACTGGAATCTTTAAGTTATATGTTTTTCCGGAGGATCTGATCGTCAAGGAATTCTTACGCAGCCATGGATTATGTCTTTTAAGAATCTTATAATTGATCCCCTGTTCAAAGGCAAACGTTGTAAGGTCAGGAATTGTTTGGCTGACTTCAATATTTTTCACATCCTCCACAGGATACAGATCTTTTTCGTCAATATTGAATCCATATTTTTCCTGGTTCTCCATAATCTGTTTCATGGATAAGATCCGGAACACATATCTTGATGTTTCTTCATTTAAAAGCAGGTCATAATAGGAGTCAACTTTCTGTTTCTCCATTTGTCGCGTCAAGCCTCGGATGCCCATATTATACGCTGCTGCTGCATTGGACCAGCTGCCAAGCTTAGCTTTTGCTTTGAGCAGATATTTACATGCCACTTCCGTTGATTTGACCGGATGGTACCTTTCATCTACCTGACTGTTCACTTCCAGGCCCAATTCTCTGGCAGTAGCTGGCAGAAACTGCCAGAAACCTACAGCTCCTTTAGGTGACTTGCTATTACTCAAACCACTTTCGATCATGGATAGGTAAAGGAAGTCTTCCGGGATACCATATTCCTCCAGGACTGGCCGCATTTGCGGGAACCATCTGTTACTTTTTTTGATCATGAATATGGTACTGGAATGGAAATGTGTATTAACTATGATTTCATTATCGAACCTTTCTCGTAGGTCAGGATCATCCATGATAATTTTCTCCCCGGCAAATTCAAGCACTTCCGGCACCGGATACACCAGCACATGTGTGCGTCCAGGTGAATTCCTGACAGAATCCTCATTTCTGTCATCACTATCTTCAGGCATTCTTTCCAGCCTTGCTGAAAATATATATCCTGCAATCAGCAGCAGAACAATAACAATATAAATTCCTTCTCTTCTCAAAACAATTAAAAGTTTGGTGCCAACATATAACTGGCATAAAATTCATTGATCCGGCTGACAGCCTCCTCAGGTGTATCCACCAGGTGGAAAATGTCAAAATCACTTTTACTTACATTACCTTCAACCTTAAACATTACATTATACATCCAATCAATGATACCTTTCCAATATTCGGTTCCCACCAGAATAATTGGGAACCTTCCAATCTTCTTGGTTTGGATCAATGTTAATGCTTCAAATAACTCGTCCAGTGTCCCAAATCCACCAGGCATACCTATGAATCCCTGGGAATATCTTACGAACATAACCTTGCGAACAAAGAAGTAATCAAAAGAGATTAACTTATCCGGATCTATATATATATTATTTTCCTGCTCAAAAGGTAAGTGGATGTTCAGTCCTACTGACTTTCCATAAGCATCCTGGGCACCCCTGTTTCCAGCTTCCATAATGCCTGGTCCGCCGCCTGTAATAACCCCATAACCACTTTCAACCAACAATGATGCCAGCTTCTGTGCCATCTTGTAATATTTACTATCCTCCTTGGTCCGGGCCGATCCAAATATAGAAATACAGGGTCCGATTTTAGCTAATTTCTCGAATCCATCGACAAATTCAGACATGATCTTAAAAATTGCCCATGAGTCCGAGCTCTTTATTTCATGCCAGTCTTTATCTTCAAAAGCTTTGGCGATTTCCTTTGCCTCATCCTTAAGATGTTTTAAATCCTTACGTTTCCTCTTTTCTATGATTGGATACCGAACACCCGCTTTTTTGTCTTTCTTATCTGTTTTCATGCTACTTTGAGTTTAATAATATTATATAAAGCATCATCGACTTTATCAAACTTGAAATTGAACCCGGCATCTATTATCTTTTTTGATGATACCTTATTACCACCCAGGATGATAGAAGCCTTTTCTCCAAGCATCATCTTTAATACAAATCCTGGAACATTTGGTAGAAATGAAGGTTTATCCATGATGTGTGCCATGGTTTTGGTAAACTCTTTGTTTGTGACCGGGTTGGGAGCTACTGCATTGAACGTACCCTCTATTCTTGGATATTCTATGCAATATTTAATCAGATCGATCAGGTCATCCAGGTGTACCCAGCTGATATATTGTTCTCCACTTCCTACCGGGGAACTTAATCCAAGCTTAGTTAGTTTCATAAATTTAGGAACAGCACCTCCAAAATAACTTAATACTACTCCGATTCTGAGTATAACCACCCTGACACCCAGCTCACGTATTTTATTCACTTCTTCTTCCCATTCCCTCGTCACAGTAGCGAGAAAATCATCTCCAGGCTTGACACGATCCTCGTCAAGCAGAACACCTCCCGTATCATGACCATACACACCAATTGCCGAGGCTGAAATAAACGTTTTCGGTTTTCTTTTAGACCCCTTAATGGTATCATACAATAACCTGGTTGATTTTATCCTGCTATCCCGGATTTCTTTCTTTTTCTGGTCAGTCCACCTTCCTTCACCCACACTTGCCCCGGCCAGGTGAACATAATGATCGGCATTATCTACGGCAACCGGATCAATGATCCCTTTTTCAATATCCCAGTAGCGTAGAATTGATTCGGGATCGTCCGATTTCTCCCGGCTTAAAACCAGTACCCTGTACGCACTTAGTTTTAATATACGCATTAGAGAAGAGCCGACCAATCCGGTTCCGCCGGTAATGCAGACAGTCTCCATTCCTGTGTCCATATCAGGGATTGTTTTGATTTGCAAAAAAAAAATAAAGCTAAAATTAGCTTTATTTTTTTAAAGGTTGAATCTAAATATTAAAATTTAGAACGACATATCGTAATTTTCTTCTTTTGATAATGCTCCTGTTTCATCGTATATTTTCCATGTGCCGCTCCGTTCTCCATTGTTGTAAAACATCACATATCTCAATGTTCCTTTCGAATCCCATATTTGCCACTTGCCATCTTTCTGACCATGGTCATATCTGATCTCACCAACTTTAACCCCGGAAATATCCCACTTGACCCATTTCCCATGTTTAAGGTTTTCATGATATTCTCCCATCTCGATGATGCTCCCTTCTTCATTATAGGCAACATATGCACCTTCTTTAATCCCATTCATGAAATTGATCTCTTCCTTTACCTGCCCATTATGATAATTTGTGACAAATTTTCCATTAAGAAGATATCCGTCCTTATCATATGCCTTTCCATTATTTTCTTCATAGGGCTGAGCACCTATTAGAGCTGGTATGAATATTATTGAGAGTATCGCAACTAGTCTTTTCATGGTTCTGTTATTTATATGTTAATAACTTGGTCTATTTTTAACGCCAGCATTACGGCAATGTTAAGTATATGTTAATAAAAATAATATGATCTAAATCATTTTTTTATTTACTTCCGAAATTCAGAAAGAGAAAGGAAAAATTTTAGGAAATGAAATACTTACCGTAAACCAACAAATAAATCGTTGTTTTCGTGATTAAGCTGGATCTTTTTTAGCATTTCGGGTTCAAAAGAAATGTAAGATATCTCAATATCATAGCTACCAGGCACAAGAGCTTCAATGTTAAAACGGCCTTCAAAATCAGTATAGTATTCTTTTTCAATACCTTGAATCTTAACCAAGGCACCGGTTAAAGGCTCACCGGAATCCTCCTCAAAGACAATCCCGGATAGACTGAAAGTGGCATTTTCCAATAACTCTACCTCCAGTGGGTTAGTAAACAAGGTAAACAGCACAAATGTCAATACTTTCATATTACAACAGTACGAAAATATCCATTTCGTACTGTTGCTTTTAGGGTTAATTTTCTGGTAATAAAATGTTAAGGGAATGTTAAATTCCAGGTCCTTCTATAGTCTATAGTTAAATCCTAAAGCAAATCTTGTCCCCCTGCGGTATGATTCTGTGACAAAATACTGTTTGTTGAATTCCTGGTTACGTACTGTTTGAAAGTCCAGCATATTGAGCCACCTGAAATACAATTCAACATGATCACCAATTCCTTTGCTTATTGTAAAATTCAGATCAGGAACAGGGATCGCATTGGAATTTGTCCCATTGATTTCATAGATATCCGGTGCTCCCCCAAAGCCATTTGCATATAGTCTCCGTCCAAACATATTCATAGACAATGTACTTTCAATCGATTTAGCGAAGTTTGAATAGGAAAATAAAATGTTCAGGATAAATGGTGATTGAGCCTGGAAAGGTCGATAAGGTTTAAGGTCCGGATTAACCTGGCTTCCGGCAGCATATTCCTCCTCATCAAGCATTACACGTGAAAGGGTATATGTGAAGTTAACGCCAAATTTGAATTTTTCAGTAATCTTCTTTCGGTAATCGATTTCTAATCCACCTAGTTGGCCATCTTCAGAATTACCCATCCGGATCTGACCACCAGATGCCACCGGCACAAGGATTTTTACTATGGGATCTGCAAAAGATTTGTAGAAGGCACTTACCGCGAATATTTCACCAGGTTTATTGAATAACTCATATCTGATATCAAAATTCATGATCCTGGACATCTTGATAAACGGATTTCCAATAAAGAAGAATCCTCCAATAAAGTCCACACTAACAAACGGGGCCATTTCCCTCATATTAGGTCTTGCCAGCGTCTGGCTGGCTGATAACCTGAGGTTGGATTTTTCTGTCATTGACCATATCAGATTTGCAGAAGGTAAAACATCCATTTGATCAATTTTTCCAATCTCTGTATTTGGATCCTCAGATACCACCTCATAATCGGTATGTTCCAGCCTGGCGCCAAGAATCAGTTTCCATTTAGGGACGAACTCCCAAACGCCCATTAAATAGGCGGCTGTAATGTTTTCATGTCCACTGTAAATATTCGTGGGGCGGGTCTGGTTCAGGTAGTAATTACCCATAATATATCTGAAAGGATTTGTTGGATCAGTATAAGGATTTTCCAGATTTGGCAAAATACCGCTGTTTTCCTGAGCAAAAAATGGTTCAAATATTGCAGGATCGGTCTGGCCGGCCTGGTTAAATGAGGTATATTCATCAAGATCCTGATTGGTCCCCTGGGATTCAAGTTGGAATCGGGTTTCCCCAAATTCCCTTTGCTTGTTGGAGTATAATCCACCTATTTTAATCTGGTTGGATGAATTTTTCCCAATGGGAATTGTAATATCTATCTTCCCGTTTATTTGTGCGTCCTCGAGATCACGCCAAAAATGAAAGGGCAGGTCATACTCCGCTTTAGTAATGGTAAAACCAGTTGGTGTTTCATCATTTGCAAAAATTCTTACATCTGGTTCGGATTGTTCGGACAAAGTATAGCCACCAAGCCATTCTACTTTCAATCCATTCCATGCTCCTATTATATGTCTTCCTGATAATTGTGCATTCCCCATAGATCGCTCAAGAAAATTAATATTTCTCGAAGTAAAGGAATGCGGACCTGATATTGCTCCAGGGAAAATTCCTGATAAAGAAGAGGCTTGCTTTTCCGTATCATGGTTGTACATCGTATTTAACTGTATCTCATTCGAATTATTGAATTGATATGCAAGGCTGAGTATACCTCCAAAATTGATGTTCTCAAAGGATTGGTTACCGTTCAAATCCAGGTTTGTATTCAGTTCTTCAGCAGCCGGATCGCTGGAATATTCAAGAATTCGCAATACTCGATCCGGGAACCTTGTATATCCCCTGTTATATCTGAAGCCAACATTATAGCCAAAGCTTTTACCTGAAATAGGCACACGGTCACCAAAAGCAAAGTTTAAACCATAATTCATGAAGCTTTTACTGTAGGCAGGCACGAAACTATTCATGTTAAGGTCTTTAGCAGCCTTATCAAATAATTCCCTATCAGAATCGTATTGTTCATTTTTCTGCCTGACTTTGATGTATATTCCCTGGTCGCTTAAAGTATTGAGATTATCTGCATCAGTTAAATATTCAGGTATAGCCCTTGATCCATCGTCAATTCCAAGCCAGTCCTTGGAACCAACAACAGGATCAGTTAAAAATTCGTCTTTTAGTGATGCCCTTGGATTGTATTCAAATTTAATCCCAAGATTCAGGTAAAATTGATCCGGCAGTGATTTGGTGGTTATATTAACATTCCCTCCAGAAAAGCTGCCAGGC
>CBDUCT010000124.1:0-9092 GCA_965365715.1 uncultured Cyclobacteriaceae bacterium
GATAATCCCTTCAACAGGTTGGCCTTACAAAAGATCATCACCAGGCCAATATGTCCCATGGCCGTAAAGAAACGTCCTATATTATAAGTCATACCAGCTTTCTGAAACGCCAGGATATCAAAATCATTTGAAATGATGAGGTTGGTCTCATATACATTTATGCCTATCCCAACAGGGTACCCGATCAATACCATCATCCAGTAAAACCGGAATGATTTCTCCGCTTTAAATACACTGTATCTGAACAAAGCAATTCCAATAAGCATCATACTCAGAATGTCCCATACATCATACCGGTAAGCGAACTCCGATTGAAATTTAGCATTTATGGGTGCCAGTGATTTTACAATGGAAAAATATCCCTTATGCCTGCTTTCAATTCTTTCACGGATCTCCTCTTCCGAAGGTTTCCCTTCTTTCTCAATGGCCTCCCAGGCTTCCAGCGCCTTTTTGTATTCCTTATCAGGCGCTTCACCCTGATCAATACCTGCCTGGGCAATACGCGCTTTTCTGTATGTTTCGCTATTGGTCACATAATCCTTGATATCAAGGGCACTTCCAATAATTAAAAGTACCAGGCCGGCGAAGAAAAGTTTATAGGGTGTTACATTCCTGAAGGGATACAAGAACATCCCCATTAAACCATAGGCATACAAGATATCACCTACCCATAATAATAAATATCCGTGAACCAGCCCGAATATCAGAAGCCAGATGGTCCTTCTGTAATATACATCTGCCGTGACAGCTCCTCCCCCCTTGGCCTCTATCCGGGTAGTAAGCAAAATAAACCCGGCACCAAATAACATAGAAAATATAGCCCGCATGGTCCCTTCAAAAAAGAGATTATTCATGATCCATACATTCAGGTTCCAGCCTTCGGAACCACCTGCTATGGAGGGGTCACCATAGGCAGGTGCTGGCAATCCCATGCCCGCAATATTCATCAGAAGAATTCCGAAAACAGCAATTCCTCTAAGAATATCAATGGAGACAATTCGCTTCGTTACCTCAACAGGCCTAAAAAGGGGTTCTTTATAACCTTTCATCAGAGTAGTTTTTAGTTTGGTTTAATGGTAAATAACCGGACAAGATATTAAAAAAAAACAGATAAACAATCCGGTCAGGCTTTCTTGGAGGAAATTTTTCCTTCAATCGACAATATGAAGATTACTTTACCTGATTTTTCTTTTTCTGCTAACATTCTTCAGAATCTTTTTATAAATTCAACCCTCCATAATTACTATATTTTTTAAAGGAATTTTTTTATACCATTAATCATACGAATAATGAAAACAACAAGAAGAGAGTTTTTAAAGAATGGTGCGCTTGCTGCGGCCGGGACTACACTGGTGTCGAATTCGCTGTTTTCGTGCGGTTCGGGAACCTCATCTAAACAGGCAGCTGCTACTGCTGAAGAGGCAGTGGCTGCAAATGACCAGGTTGTAGCGGTTCAACTGTACTGCGTCAGGGAAGATATGAAGCAGGATCCTCTGGCAACACTTACCAAACTGGCGGAAATGGGGTACAAACATGTGGAACATGCTGATTATAATGACCGCAAGTTTTATGGTTACCCTGCCGTTGAATTTAAAAAGGTATTGGGGGATATGGGCATGCAAATGCCAAGCGGACATACTGTTCTAGGCAAGGATCACTGGGATGCAGGCAAAAATGATTTTACTGATGAATGGAAATATACCATAGAAGATGCCGCAACGATGGGGCAGAAATTTGTGGTAAGTCCATGGTTGGATAACAGTTTCTGGAGTTCGTACGATGCCTTGATGGGATTCCTGGAAGTGTTCAACAAATGTGGTGAATTATGCCAGAAATCCGGCATGAAATTCGGATACCACAATCATGATTTTGAGTTCAGCGAAGTTCTTAATGGGGAGGTTATGTTCGACATAATGCTTAAGAACACGGACCCGGATAAAGTAGGCATTCAACTGGATGTCGGGAATATGTATATTGCGGGAGCTAAGGCAAAAGATATTATCCTGAAATATCCCGGCAGATTTGAGACTATTCATGTAAAGGATATGATCAAGAGTGAATCCGAAGATGGGCATGGATTTGAAAGTACCATATTGGGGAAAGGACTGGTAGGAACCAGGGAAGTTACGGACATGAGCAAGGAACAGGGGACCTGGTTATTTATAATCGAGCAGGAATCTTACCAGGGAAAAACACCACTCGATTGCATGAAAGAAGATCTGGAAATTATAAATCAATGGGGATACGTTTAATCTAAATGTATTCTGAAAAAAGAAAGCCCTGAGGAATAGATGGTAATTTCTCGGGGTTTTTAATTGTTCTTTCTAACCGGAAGCTGTAACCAACTGGCTATCAGGCTTTACCCTGTATTTTAATTGCTGGATTCAGTTAGATATTCCATAACACATTGCTGATTCTTAAGATAAGCCCTGCAGAATGCATCCAGTTTCTTAAAAGCAGAACTTCCGGAAGTCCCGGTCTTCTCACCAGGTTCTGGTTTTATACCCCATACAACCCTTGCAGCAGCATTGGGCGGATAATCCTCAGTCTCCTGGGGGAAATAAAAACATCTGAAATTCGCAGTGTTGTCGACTATTTCAGCGGTGAACCGTTCTTCTTTAACCGAATTTGTACTCACCGTATAGTATTTATTATCAAAAGATTCAATTATATACCCGGCTTCAATAAATTGACTGATAATGTCATTTAAAAGGAATTCGTTGACGAGTGAATCATGTACGACCTTTATCAGATTGGTGGAAGCAGGCTTTTTCTCATATTTTACTTTCCTGATCTCGTCCTGCGACAGTTGCTTTACTTTTTTTTCAGGATCATCCTGCTGGATATACATTACAGATTCCTTGTCTTCCTTTACTACTCTGACGGATATTGTACTTTTATCTTTCAGAATAATTACATCCTGTGCATAAACCATTAATGGCATAAACAGAAGAGTGAGCAGGAATAGTCTTTTCATACTTCGTAATATATAATATTTCTAACCGGATCGCATAAACAAGTTAATATATTTAACGGATTTATTCATTAACGGTGTAAAATTGTTTTCAAGTATGTTGCGGAGTAGAGTATTTTATTTAATGTTAATTATTTAATTATCTTCACAATTAATCCCGGATCGGGAACTAAATTAACCGGAATTATTAACCTTGGCCAGGAAGACAAAAATTTTATTTCTCAGCCCTTACCCTTTTGATGAAGTAGCCTCCCAGAGGTTCAGGTTTGAACAATATTTCAGTACCCTTACTAAGAATGATTTTGTATTCAGTCAAAAAACATTCTATTCCGGGAAAACCTATAAAGTATTATATAAACCCGGTAAATACTTTAGCAAGCTGACAGGGATCCTTTGGGGATTTATAAAAAGAAATGTGCATCTCCTTCGTGCTCTAAAAGCAGACTATGTATTTATTCACCGGGAGTCAACACCATTGGGCCCGCCTCTATATGAATGGATCCTGGCGAAAATCATGCGGAAAAAGATCATTTATGATTTTGACGATGCCATCTGGCTGGAAAATACATCTGAAGAGAACAGATTCATTTCAAAATTGAAGATGCCCCAAAAAGTCTTTAAAATATGCCAATGGAGCTATAAGGTCAGCTGCTGTAATGAATACCTGGCTTCTCATGCGAGGAAATATAACTCAAAGGTTTCAATTATCCCCACAACCATTGATAGCAGGATTTGGAACCCTGTAAAAGAAACGAACAGCAAACATCCAATTACACTGGGATGGACAGGAACACATTCTACTTTACCTTATCTATTATCAATAAGATCTGTGCTGGAAAAGATTATAGAGAAGTACCCTCAACTCGTTATTCGGATTATCTGCAATAAAAGACCAGACTGGGATGTACCTAACCTGGATTTCCTCACCTGGAACAGATCTACAGAAATCAGTGACCTTGCGGGGATTGATATCGGATTAATGCCTTTGCCTTCCAACCCCTGGGCTGAAGGAAAATGCGGATTCAAGATTCTGCAATACTTTGCACTGGGAATACCGGCTATTGCTTCCCCTGTTGGTTTAAATAAAAATTTGATCAGCCACGGCAAAAATGGATATTTATGCGCTACAGAAGAAGAATGGATAAGTAATATAGATCTTTTAATCAATTCGGGAGAGTCAAGGGAAAAGACAGGAAATAAGGGACGAGAAACCCTGGTCAATCATTATTCTTTGGAAGTAAATGCTACAAACTTCCTGGGCCTCTTCGAGTAAGAAAGTAGCATGAACATGGCAATTATATATAAAGGCAACATGGGAATTTTATACCTTACCAGGGTGCCGAAGTTATAGGTTGATAATCCGATGGCAAAAGCGAAGGTAATTGAGAAAACGAGACAGAAAACAACAATAGGATTTGAAATAAGCACAGTAATTCTTCTTCTTGATATGACATGCCCCACCGCAAACAATGTAAAAATGAAAAGCAGAAAACTTTCAATAGCTGAAAGAAACATAACCAGGTTTTTGGCTTCCCATAAATAAGGACGAAAAAGAGTTACCCAAATGGCTGCGGGGGTTTTCCTCATTATTCCTGCAGGAGAATAGTCAAAATCACCCAGGGTATACCCGGATCCTTCCTCTCTTTCACTAACATAACTCAACCAGCGTGCTGTTGATTCAGCCGTGTATGAAAGCCTTTCAAGGTTGTATCTGTTATTTTCCTGACCAATGAGCTTCACTGAATAATATCCCCCAATAAACAGTAAAACGATCGTGAAAGGAAGGATCATACTCTTTAATACAAGGTTTTTAATCTTACCAAGGATTGACAGGTAGAACCAGATCATTAATGATGGCACAAGGCATAATAGAATATAGATCTTAATTTCATATATCATGAAAAAAGACAATAAAAGTATTACCGAACCGAGCAGAAAATTCCGTTTAAACATAAAGATCTCAGCAAAAGCATAAATCCCCCACCCCACGGCTCCCAGGGTTATTGTATCTTTCAATATGCCTGATCCCCAGAAAAAAACAGAAGGAATAAAAAATATGGCAATCGCCAATTGTAAATGCATCTTCGGCAGCATCCGGTAAAATACGGTGTACATGGCCCACAATCCACTAAAGCTGAATACCGAAAATAAAACAGCTGTTGCTGAATAGGTATGAAATGTGAATAAATCAAAAAAGCTTGCGACCCGGACGACAAAATAAGACGGAAGGTCATTGTAATAAATAATCTTTGATGCATATTGAAAGGTTTCAGGATTATACTCCCCATTCGCAAACATCAATTGTAATCCCTTGACTGGTGAATCCCTGAAGGCTTCCCATACATATTTTGAGCCTCTTTCAAAATAATTCATGGTATCCCCCCCCTCATAATAAAACTGATAAATTAACCCCAGGCTGATCGCTCCTATGATCTTTAAGGTAAGACCGGGTATGAAATATTTTCTGTTCACCGCATCTGTGACCCGGCTCCTGATGATCAAGGACAGCAAATAGACCAGAATCAGTAAAATTGGTGTGACAATTAGATCCTGCAGATTCATTAGAGATCCTTCAGTTGTTTTCGTGCTCTTTTATGGGCCGGATGCTTTCTCTTGGATTCCCTTTTAACCCTTTTGAGATATTCTTTCGCCATTTTTTTATCACCTTCCGCTACAGCGATCTCGCTTAGGCCAATAATAGAATAAAGATAATATCCTGATTCTGTGGCTCCAATGGCCTCAGCAAATTCGATGGTCCGGTTATAATAATATTCGGATTTTTCGAAATCCCGTCTTTGCTCATATATCTCTCCAAGATAAAATGCCGCATACCGGCCTGAGACCTCTTCATAGCCGGTCTTCCCGCTGTCAATTCGTTCAAGAATAAGTTTTGATTCAAATTCCGTTCTTCGGATCTGGCCCGTGGTATATAAAAGACGTGCAAAATATCTATGGAAAAATGCATTATGAGGGAATGTTTCACGTAAATATTTAGAGATCTGTATGGCTGCTCCCATATCTTTTTCCTCGTAAGCCAGAATTCGCATTAGAAAATACTGGGCCTCTGTGCGTGTATAGAATGCATTGGAAGCCACTGTCCTCAGCTGTTGTAATCCCAGTTCCTTATCTCCTTTTTTAAAAAAGGCCATAATTGGTTTAAGCATTGGATAATTTTCTCTTATCCAAACAGAAAAATAATTGTAAAGTCCATCCCCAAACAAAAGTTCAGGACTCAGGTAGCCTTTTTCTTTAATATCATCCAGATACTTTAAAGAACTTCGGGCAGCACTGGCAGCTTTCCCCCATTTTTTCCGCTCTGCATAGAGTCTTCCCTTGAATGCCCAGCCTGCAGCCTGGAAAAAAGCCCCCTCTGCTTTAAATTGTGGCAGTCTGTAAATAAGCTCTGCCTTATTGATTGCTGTATCAAGATAAGCTTCAAACTTTACATCATACTGGGTATTTTCAACATTCACAGCTATTTTCCACCATTCACTCAAAGCGAGAAGAAAATATGATAGGGGGTGATTGGGATATTTTTGTTTGATCCACCGATATTGCCTTTCTGCCCGTTCAAATTCGAAATTATACATATCGTTGATTGCCTGAGTGGCCTCCAATTGAATGTTTATATCCTCAAGCAGAAGAACTTGCGTCGTATCTTCATCCGGATTCTTTTCAGCCTTAGCAATAAAAGCCAAATTCAAGATCATGAAAGAAAGCCACAATAACCGGTACATCAAATATCTGTGGAGTATATTAATAGTAAAACAAATATATTTTTAAAAAATTGAAAGAATACATCAATTCTATAAAGATTTAATGAGAGGATATGGACTTTTTTGTTTTGTTTTACCACAAATTAATTCGACTTAGTCAATATAATGAGCACATCCGGCAATCCCCTTAAGGGCGTTTTCGATGAATTTACAGCAATAGATAAAAGACTTTTTTTTGTTTTTCTATGCCTGATAACCTTTTTACTCCTTTACATTAAAAAAAGTTTCATTGAAAGCCAGATTGCAGCTTTTGAGATTTTGGAGCAAAGAGGTGAGATGGGGTTTTATCATTTGCTAAATGCACTTCAGTATTTCTCAATCCCCATTGTTTATCTTTATAAGTTTACCGTGATTGCCTTTATCTTGTGGGTTGGCTGCTTTATGTTCGGGTATAAAGTATTTTACTCCAGGTTGTGGGCTTTGGTCATGTTCGCCGAATGTATATTTTTCGGTGCTGAACTGCTTAAGATCGGATGGTTTGTATTTATAGAAACTGATCCTGAGATATGGGATGTAAGGGCTTTTTACCCTTTATCCCTTATAAATCTTTTTGACTTTCGGGAAGTGCCTGATGCCTGGCATTACCCCTTGAAGGCAATTAATGTTTTCGAACTATTCTACTGGGTTATTTTGGTTTATGGCATACAATACCTTTCTCGTAAGCGGTTTGATATATCCTTATACATTGTGCTTACTTCATATGTATTCTGGTTTTTCCTCTGGTTGATATTTTTTGTATTGATTTATAAGTAATAATAGAGAATATTCATTTAATTTATCCACCGGAATCTGTCGGAATTCAATTTAATATTTATTAATAATTCAAATAAAAAAAAATGATCACTCCACTAGTTAGTATTTTAATGGGAAGTAAATCGGATTTGCCGATCATGAAAGGGGCTCCAGAGGTATTGGAAGAATTGGGAATAGGATATGAACTTACAACACTTTCAGCTCACCGCACCCCACACAGGGTTATGAAACTTGCCGAAGGAGCAAAAAAAAGGGGGATAAAAGTGATAATTGCTGGTGCCGGGATGGCCGCACACTTACCTGGAGTAGTAGCAGCATTTACTACTTTACCTATTATCGGAGTTCCCATAAAAGCTGGTAATTCCCCCGGCGGGCTTGATGCTGTATTGGCGATCCTTCAAATGCCTCCGGGCGTACCCGTTGCTACGGTTGCAATAAATGGATCAAGAAATGCAGGGATTTTAGCCGCACAGATCATCGGTTCCGGCGATCCTGAAGTAGCTGAAAAACTTGCGAATTTCAAGGAAAAAATGAGGGAAAAGGTAGAGACCCTGGCCGACGAGGTGGAGGAAAAGGGTTATAAGGCCATGCTCTGATTTATTGCGGTTCTGAACAAACCGGATCTTAGCCTGCCGGGCCTCAATTAACCGGATCTTGATTTTTCTGGTCTTAAAATACCAGGCCCAAATTTAACGGGTCATGATTTTTCAGGCCTTAATTTATCTGGTCTTTAAAATACCAGGCCCTAACCCAAAGGGTCTAAATTTACCTGGTCTTAATTTTTCAGTTCTTGTTTTACAGGATTTTGATGAACCGGATCTTGATTTACAGGGCTTTATTTTTCAAGGACTTAACTGTATAGGATGCCTTAGATTCCCTTGAATATAAATGAGGGATTGATCCTACCGGGCACTTTCTGCAATGGACATTAATATTTATTCCCCTAAAACTGCCAGGACGGTCTTGCCTGCACGGGTGATCATCCCTGGTTTTACCCGGACATCAGCATCGGTCGGAAGAAATACATCCAGCCTGGAGCCGAAACGGATAAATCCGAATTCAGCCCCCTGCTCGAGGGAATCTCCTTCTTTAACATAATACTTGATCCTTCTGGCCATTATTCCTGCTATCTGCCGTACAACAATATCCAGCCCGTTTTTCAGGGTCAATATCATGGTGGTCCGCTCATTTAAGGTGCTGGACTTCGGATGCCAGGCCACCAGATATTTGCCGGGATGATATTTAAAATATTTTACTTTCCCTTCCGCCGGACTCCTGTTTACATGTACATTAACCGGTGACATGAATATACTGATCTGGATCCGCTCATCCTTCAAACATTCTTCCTCGATGGTTTTTTCAACGACCACGACTTTACCATCAGCAGGGGCCAGGATATGATCATCATTATAAGGTACTTTAACGTTGGGATGCCTGAAAAACTGTAATACAAAAAAGAAAAGCAGGAGACTGGCGGATATAACAAAATACCGCAATACCATGTCCTCAAGGAAAAAATGCCTGATGAGGAGGTTAAGAATAAGTAGAAATAAGATCAGAAATACGAGAATCTTAAAACCTTCTTTATG
>CBDUCT010000125.1:0-9074 GCA_965365715.1 uncultured Cyclobacteriaceae bacterium
TTGGACCCTTTTCAATAAGCCATACCTAATGGCTGATGCGATCACATATACCGTTTATGGTTATCATTTCAGAACCGTTTACGGGCTGCGCCATTTATCCTCCTAAATCCTCAAAATGTGTGAATAATGTAAGTAATCCTTTTAATTGTGTAACACTTACGGGAATCATGAGAGGTATCTTTATGTAAATTAATACGGAGGACAGCTCATGCATACCATTGAAATTGAAAAATCGAAAACACCCATTCTATTAGAAATGATGAAAACCATAACTTTTTTTATTATTCCGTTGATTCTTTTTGTGGCTTATATCACACCACTAAAAGCACAATATTGTGTGCCATTTGAGGTTAAGGAAAAAGATTTTCAGTCAGAAACCAAATTCGTAAATGTTGATGCCCAATGGTATCCAAGCTGGGTTGAATTTCATCAGGGTAAAGTTGTATATCCTGAAGCGCTTGAACCTTTGAGCAAATGGAAGCATCCTTATATGAAGGATAACCTGCCGAGTGCTATGCATGAAGATTCCTACGCTTCAGATATCAGTAATATGCAGGGGCCAGTTCCGGAAAATGCTAAGGTCCAATACTTTCAGGTTAAAGAAAAGGGAGAAGAATTTTCGGGCATGTGTCCTTCTTTTGCATTTGTTGATGAATCCACCATGGTTACTTTATCGTTTGGAAGAACCAACACCAGTTTACTCCTTATCGACATTCAGGATACGATTAAAATCCTTGATGCTATGGTTATCCCGGGAAGGGGGCATAAGGCCATGGAACTCGCTGGCAAAAAGCAACGAATGGCTTTATTCAGAAACACCTCTGGAGGTGCATATTTTTTCCTTTCAAAAGACAACGTGGTGATTATTCCCGGACCGGAGTATAGTATTTTTTATATCCCTGTTGAAAATAAAAGATTCCAAAGAGACCGAATGGTAAGCTATGATATTTTGGAGGAAATAGAAAAAGGAGACCTTTATGTTGAAGGTCTTTCTGCCAAAGAAGGACGAAACAAATTAACAGCGGTGATGCCCGATGCTCAAGGCAATATCTGGTATACATCGAAAATGGGTGTGATAGGAGTCATTGACCTTCAAGGTTTCAAGAAAGGAGATTTCACAGAAAAAGCATTGTGCCCGAACACGTATTCATTTTACATTGGTGGATTTGGCTTATTAAGGAAGATAGAGCATTTCTTTGGAAAAAAATACGAGCGTCTTGAAGATGTTGAGTTCTATAGAGAAGGGATGTCGGATGTAGAGTACAGAAAAGAATTAAGGGAATTTTTTATGATGGATCCTGAAACTCGGGAAGAGATCCAGAACTCTTTTTCGATTGGACCAGATGGAGTATATATTGTTTCAAATATTGCCTTGTATAAGTTCAGGTTTAACGATGAAACCAAGGAAATAGAACTGGATCCCAAATGGCAGAAGACTTTCACTGAGTCCGGAGATCAGATCTATCCAAATGATGGCACCCAAAAGAAAGGGCACTTAAATGATGGTAGTGGAACGACACCTACCATAATGGATGATCGATTTGTCATTATTGCAGATAATGACTCTGTGCAAATTAATTTGAACATCTATTCACAGGAAGATGGTCACCTCGTGAATCGGCTCAGATTATTTGCCAAAGACAGCAGTGCCTGTGAAAACTCGGTGGTGGCATACAGGAACAGTCTATTTATTGGCAATACCTTTAATTATACAGATCCATTTGACTATAATGATACTCCTGGTGGAATTGACCGCTTTGATTACAATGAACAAAGCGGGAAATTTGAAAGGCTTGAGAATTGGCCAGCAGAGCATATTGATGGAAAAACGGCTACACCTAAAATGTCCACTGAGACAGGTGTTATCTATGTATATAACCGACATGAAACATCTGAGGATAAACATCATGATTGGCAAATGACAGCAGTAGACTACCAAACGGGAAGGAAAGTATTTTACATACGACCTGAATTTGAAAAGGGGGTATTCGATGATAATATCTCCTTCCTGATGAAATGGTTTTCAATGGGATTAAAGAATTACGATCAGAAAGTATTCAATAATATTTGGGCAACCTACACCTTTGGCCCGAATAACAGCATTTATATTGGTGCTTACAGGGGTTTCCTCAAATTTTCTTCGGATCCCAAACCAAATTAACTGCATTATTAATCATTTGCAATAACAGGTCAAAGCCGAGACCTTGTAGCCAATAAAAAACTTTGTAACTAAACAGATATTAAAAACTTAACTTATTTGTTAGGACTGATTATTTTGATTTTGACTTCTTGTCAAACCAATGATGACAGAACAAGTAAAAATTCTATTCCCTATCCTCTTGAAGAGTGGAAAGAAGTGCAAGGAAAAACATTAGCTGATTCTAAACCAGATTTTGTGGGTCAGAAAAAAGCCGATAAAGATGCTCCAAACGTAATTGTTATCATGCTGGATGATGCCGGATATAGCAGCTCCACCTCCTTTGGTGGTGTGATGAAAACCCCGAATTTCGATCGTATAGGTGATGAGGGTATTCGTTATTCTCATATGTCGGTAGCTGCTGCTTGTTCACCAACTCAAGGTTCTTTGCTTACCGGCTATAATATTCACCAAATTGGCACAGGTATTATTTCCGAATTTGCATCTGGCTTCCCGGGTTATAATTCACAAATGGATTACTCAACGGCATCAATTGCTAGAATCTTAACCGATAATGGCTATGCTACAGCCGCCTTTGGTAAATGGCATAATACGCCCATGGAAGAAGCTTCACCTGCTGGACCATTTGAAAGTTGGCCTACAGGAATTTGGGGATTTGAATATTTCTTGGGTTTTCTTGGTGGTGAAACGAATCAGTTTCATCCATTACTTTATGAAGGTACAACTGCTATTGAAACACCTAAAACAAATGCTGATGGTTCAACATTTCATATATCGCACGGAATGGCAGACCGGGCTGTTCAATGGTTAGATAATTAGAAAGGATTACGTGATGATGACCCATTTTTTATGTATTACACCCCGGGTGCAGTGCACGGCCCTATCCAGGTACCAAAAGAATGGCGCGATAAATACAAAGGTCAGTTTGATGAAGGATGGCATGTTTATAGAGAACAACAATTAGAAAAGCTCGAAGAATATGGTGGTATTGAGGAATGAGGCGGCCCTAACCTGGCTAACCATTATTCAGTAGCCTGGGCCTATGCATCATCAACTCCTTTTCAATGGACAAAACAAATGGCTTCTCATTTTGGGGGAACCATTTCGGCAACAGCCATTCGTTATCCTAAAATGATAAATGCCATCTGAATTAGAGATCAATTATAGATTACTCGAAGGACATATATGTTAAAGAAATAATTTAATTACTCTAAGTTGTTGTTTTCTAAGATACTTCCATTCCAGCTTTGTGTAATCCTTCCAAAATGTGAAGCACCAGTTCTTCTTCTTTCACAAATCGACTGATTAGGTAATTGGCTTTTGATTCAAAATCGGGTTTGAGAAATAATAGTTCCTCTATATGCGCTTTTGCTTTTGTCCTTTTCCCTAACTGCCCCAGGCAGCAAGCCCTTAGCATTGGCCCCCAGAAAACTCCCGGTATTTCGTATTTTTCGGCCTCCGTCATAGCCTGTTCGTACTTTTTTTCTCGATAGTAATATAAACATGTAGTGCCGTAAAGATATTTCGGGTAGCCAATGCTTTTACTCATAACTTTATCCAAAACAGTTTTGCCTCTGTCCCAATATCCATAAAGCGACAAGTAAAATCCTAAGCCCCCAAGGATCAAGGGCGAACCAGTATTCATAGAAAGGCAATGATTTGCCTCTCGGAGAAACCGGTCTTTTTCATCAAGCGAGAAATACCTAACACTATTAATGATGCGTACGAAGGAATTATCAGAATCCAATTGCAAAGCCCGATCAATCAATTCAATTGTTTTTTCTAAAAAGCCATCGCTTTCAGGATAGTCAAGCGCATAAGTATTCCAATACAGATCAGCAAGAATTGCATGGATAGGCCCTGAGGATGGATCATTGATGAGTGCCTGATTTAATTTCGTAAATGTCAAGGCTCCTAAAGGCGCAGACATATGGGTTTGGTAATAATAATACTGCAGGATTGCATCAAACACTTCCAGGTTTTCAGGTTTGGTCTGCCTTGATTCCTCTGTCAAATGTGTAAAAACAATGCCGACTTCACTTCCAACTGTTTTTGCAACAGTATCAGCAATATCTTCCTGAATAGTAACAATATTTTGTACACTTAAGTCACGGTAGTAACGCTCTGCCCAGATTTGTTTATCTGTGCGTAAATCGACTAACTTTACCACTATATGCAGATGCTCGTCATATGCTTTCACACTCCCGTCAATTATATATCGAGCGCCAATTTTATCATATGCATTTTCTGATATAGAGATATCAGGACGATGCCAACAGTTGATTATTTTCAGGTCTTCGTAATTTGTCAATTCCAGGGATAGTTCTTCAGATAAACCGCAGGCAATGTATTCTTTGGCAGGATCTCCTGTAAGGTTTTTGAAAGGAAGTACAGCAATTGATGGCTCACGGGTAAGTATTTTTTGAGACTCATCCTCAGCATTGGCGATTGACAACGCTTCATCGTTACTTGAAAAATTTGGTTTATAGCCTCCTTTGGGGATCTCAATAAGAATAGGATCATTCTTGCCACTATCAAGGTAATAAGTGTGCAATAGTCGCCTAAGTCTTCCGGCGTGAATTCTTACCAGCGAATCCTGTTCAGGGTCAAAATCGTCGTTCTTACCCAGTACGCTGACACCAATGGTGTAGCCTTTCAATGAATCTCCTCTTCCTTCAAGGGTTTCATTCACTATGAACCTGAGGAAACGGCAAATCAGCTTCTTAGCTCTAAATTCTGAGTTGCTGCATATACGCTCTACCTGTTCGAGGATTTCAGTTGTAGCAAAGTTTTCCAAAAGAATTAAAAAGTATACTGCAAGATAGCCAACCTGGGCAAATAATGAAAATTTCGTTTTAATAACACTCAGATTCTGGAGCACAATTTCACTGTGAAACACGGTGTTTAACTAACCTTTAACAGATAAGAGCCTTACCTTTCATGAATTACATGAATAGATGCATACTGATTCGAACGTCCTAAACATAGTAATTGACAAATTCCCCGGAAAAGCTAAGACCCTGGCATTATTATTCCAGAAGGATGAGAATTTTCGTGAGATCTGTGAGGATTTTTATTTATGCAAGGAGGCTATTAATAAGATCATCATCACTGATGCTCGAAAAAGAAAAATATTAAAGGATTATAAGAATGCATTAAAGGAACTGGAGCTGGAAATGCTGGTTTATATGAATGCTAACTTAACAGTAAATGATAATTAATTTAAACTAAACTTTTACAACAATATAAATGATTTAACAACAGATCTTATGAAAAGAATAGTAACAACTATAATATTATTAATCTGCATAGCAAGTATATCTGTTTATGCCCAGGAGGATAAACCTCAAAAAAATGGGATCCGTGTAGGGTTTCATTCTGCCTCCATGGTTAATGAAGGGAGTAAGCCAGATTCAGCAAATGCACTGAATAGTTTTTATATTGGATTTTTTCGCAGTAAAAAAGTGGCATCCATATTACATTTTGACTCAGGTATTGAGTATTTCCAGAACGGACTCAAATATTCAGGAAATGCAAAAAGGACATTACACACAGTTAGTATTCCTCTGGATCTCAGGCTAAAGATAGGACCAGTATATGCTGTTGGAGGTGCGGCTATAAACTTCAAGGTCTACGAGAGTTTCGATATTGGGAATAATTCCTATACACCGAGTGATACTGATAAATCAAACTGGTTTGATGTAGCTGCTTTTGCTGGTGCCGGTGTCAAGATTTGGATCCTTAGTGTGGAAGCCAGGTATCATTGGGGACTTCTTGAAGCCAGAGATGATTTGAACAACAGGTATTTTCAGATTGGTGCAGCTGTGTCTTTTTGAGGAGATTTGATCAAAAAACATATAAATCACCACATACTGATTAATGATAGATCAAGATGGAAAAATAAAGCTGATCAATGCATCAACCAAAGGATTTGACGGGAAGAATCATCCAGAGGAGGATGGTTCTTTTCCATTGGATTCGAGACAAAGCTTCACTTTACACGGCGCATTGCAGATAATGATTGTTGGTAATGAAAAAGTAAAGCAGCTCGATGCAGCAACTAAAGAATTTGAAGAGTCGAATCGATTGCAAGAAAATAGTTCTTTTCCATTTGATTTAAATCATGGTAATACGCTGCATCGGGCATTACAGATAATGAAAGCTAAAGTTGAAAATGAAAAGCAGTAAAAGACATCAATCAAAAGGTCTGAAGGCAGGAATCACCTGAAATTGGATGGTTCTTGCTCTTTAGAATTAATAATTGCAGATGTTTGATTTTCTGCTTTATCAAAGGAGTGGGCGCGCTTTTGAAAGTGGTATCATTAGCAATGAAAAGGATTGATATCTTGAGCTAATGGAATCTTTCACCACCAAACTCACGGCAAAGCACCTATGTTGGTACGTGGCGTTTCAGTATGTCATGCCTTCAAATAGTGCTAGAGCCATCGCTCAACCAGACATGCTAAGTAGCTAAAAATTATTAAACATAAAATTTTATCAGTATGGGTAAACTCAAATACTAACCAATTATAAGAAATTGAAGTGAAAACGCAATATTATTCTAACGAACGTTTAGCGCCTGCAACAGTAATCATAACGGTTAGCGGTAAAGATGTGGCTCATATGCGCATGGAACGATCAGCACCTTCAGTACACTCCGCCTCTGAAACTTTTGATGTTGGAGTAGGTCTGGGTTCAACAGGAGCACTGAATTATTATGATCGAACGCCTTTAAGTTTTGATGGAAAAATTGAGAAGATCCTTTGTGCCTTGATACCTCTTATTCTCAGTACTAATTTGCTGTTAGCGCAAAATGATCCTGAGCAAGGCTCCATCACAAATCAGTTCTGGACCGACTTTAATTTATCTTACCGCTTATCTGAGCGATGGGATTTTTATGGAGATATGAGTTTTAGAACGCTGGTACCTCATGAATGGAATCGATATGGCATACGACCATCGGTTCGATTTCAGGTACCTAAACTTTTATTTAAGGATTTGAAATACAATGAAGAGCTTCACGCGGGGGTTGCTTTTTTTTTTAACTTCAAATAATGATTACGCAAACAGGCTGGAGATACGACCATTTCAGGGGTTCAGGCTTGATTGGCCAGATAGGCCAAGGTTGCGAATACGACATTATTTGCGAATGGAAGAGCGGTTTGACATGAATACCAAGAATTGGAAAAATACATTTGGACTGCGGTTGAGATATTTAGCAGAAGTCACCATAAGGCTGCAAGGAGATTGGTTCAAACATAACAAAGGAGTGTATCTGCCAACAAGTGTTGAGCTGTTCTGGAACTTGATCGGTGCCAGACAATTCAATGATCACCTTCGGGTCTATGCAGGAATTGGTAATACATTTTTAGAAAAATTAATATGTGAATTTCATCTGGGGTATCATTATTCCAGAAATACGATAGGAGGCGATTTCAATACCAATGATATAGTTTATCGGGTGCGTACCTACTATCGATTAAAATAGATTTAAAATAACCTATACTACTATGAAAAAATTAGTAACAACAGTACTGCTTATCGCTTTTATGGTTGGATTGCTAAGTGCCCAACAATCCCAGGAAGAATTATCTGCTGCTGCTGCAAATCCATTAGCGGATTTAATGAGTTTCCCGTTTCAGAATAACCTGAATATGAATTATGGAGAATACAATCGCAATGTAAATGTTTTAAATATTCAACCGGTAATTCCTTTTGCAGGTGGTAAACTAATTACCCGGACCATTTTCCCAATTGTTCGTATTCCGGATTTTAGTAATGAAAGTGGAAAACTTTCTTCAGGATTAGCTGATATTGTATTGACAGCATTTTATGTTCCTGAAAGTAAAGGCTTGATGTGGGGGTTTGGACCCGTATTTGAAATGCCAACCGGAGGTAGCATCAGGGGCACACAAAAATGGAGTGCAGGGCCATCATTGGTCGTGTTGGCTCAACCGGGCGACTGGACGTTTGGAGCACTCATAAATAATGTGTGGTCGTTTGCAGGAAATTCAGATCGTGGCGATGTAAACCACATGCTTGTGAATTTATTTGTAGTTCGCCAATTAGGTGATGGCTGGTATGTAAACAGTGCGCCCATCATTACGGCCGATTGGACCGTTGATTCTGAAGACCGATGGATTGTTCCATTGGGCGCTGGTGGCGGAAAAGTGATCATGCTCGGCGGAAAATTGCCGCTAAATCTTCAAACACAACTGTATTACAATGTGGTGCGCCCAGATTTTGGACCGGAGTGGCAGTGGAGAGTGCAAGCACAGTTTCTTCTTCCTACAAGTATCTTTAATAAAAAATAATATATACAGCGTTTGACAATGGGTTTCTGTTCAATACCTAACGTGCAATACTTATGATATAATTAAACATTAAAAAAAATGAATACGATGAAAAGAATACTATTAATTTGTGGAGTTGCCTTAATACTTGCAGCTTGTCATCAAGAGGCCGCAGTTAAAGAAAAAAAGAGCGTTCAAACGTACAAGATGACCACCGAAATTCCGGCAGGTATTCTCACCCCCGATAAAGTGGAAACAAGTATTGGAACATTAGAGTATTTCGATGGTGTGCCATCAAAAACAACTGCCGCTAATGTTTATGATTATTTGGACAGAATGCGTGGTGTAGATGCTTTTATGAGAGGAATACCTGGCGCTTCAGTAAGAGGCCTGATAGTAGGTTTAGAAGAAGCCGGAGTAGATCAATACAATAAAGTAGGGATTACAAAATCCTTGTTGGATTCGAAATCCTTATTGTTAACAGCAAATACCTCTACCATTTATGTTACTCCGTATATAAATGTTGGAAAAAACGGACCCATAGTTATGGAAACTCCTCCCGGCATGCTGGGTGCTTTTAACGATGCATGGTTTCGTTACATTGCCGATATTGGACCATTTGG
>CBDUCT010000126.1:0-9020 GCA_965365715.1 uncultured Cyclobacteriaceae bacterium
AAATGCTGTGATAAAACGACAGCCCAAACCTGCCGCTGATACAAAATCGATAGAACAAGGAAGCTTGATTAAATTAAAGTCAGCATTTTTAACAAGAACATATTGAGCGAAGGAACCCCAGTGGGTAAACCCCGGTTGAAAATGGTTGTCACAAATATGTTGATTCCCCTTCAGGCATTGCGGACAAGTAGAACATCCACAACAAAAAGGAGCGGTGATGCGATCTCCCGGTTGAAATGACCTCACCATGTTCCCCACTTCTTTTACAATGCCGGAAAATTCGTGCCCGGGAACATGGGGCAGCCTTATATCGGGATCATGCCCTTTCCAGCCATGCCAATCGCTTCGGCATATCCCCGATGCCTTTACCTCTATAATGGCATCTTCATCGGTAAGGACAGGATCATCTACCTGTTTAATTTCAATAACTCCGTTGAATCTATTGTAGATTGCTGCTTTCATTAAAAAACACTTACTTTTAGTTAACTTTGAGAAACTCTTAATCCATTTATTGCCTTTTAAAATACAATATATGCAATTAAAAGCGGTAACTATTGACCTCTATTTGTGCTGTATAAGAAAATAACCATGTTAAAAGCTGGCCTCTACCTGTATTTGATCTTCTTAATGCTTTTGCATCAGGTCTATGGACAGTCGCTTAGCAATACATGGAGCGAAGTGAAGGAAAAGGGTAGTGGAACATTGGTTGTCGCTTATTCAGAGAATAGCCCCTTCATTTATAACGATGCCCAGGGAAGATTGGCTGGCATTGAGTACGAATTATTGGAGGATTTCATCCGGTTTATTGATGAAAAATATGGTGCAGAACTTAATTTGGAATATGAGCACCTGTACAATTTTGAAAGCCTCATTGATACCTTAAAAAATTCTCAACGACCTATCCTTGGTATTGCTTCTATTTCCACTTTAGAGGAGAGAAAGAAGGATTTTAAGATCAGTGTTCCCTATATGCCAGATATTGAGATTATCATATCCAGCAGGATTTTCGAATCAGTTTCGAGTTTGGCAGAGTTTGCCAGCATGGTGAAAAACAATCGGGCCATAACCGTAACCAATTCAACTTTTGAACGCAACATTTTGGAATTGAAAAAAGATTATTTTCCTGAGATAAAGTTAGAATATGTAAGACATGTTGATTTTTTAATAGAAGAGATATCAAATGCTGATGACGCCTGGGGCTATGTTTCACTACCTAATTATTTGTCTTACTATAAAAAAGGTAAGGGTATTAACCGGCAGCGCTTTTTCATGGTTGAAAACCCGGGACTTTCGATGGCGACAACACTCAGAAGTGATTGGGATGAAGTAATGAATGAGTTTATCAACGATAGCCGGTTCAAGCCTTTATTAGACCAGCTGATTGAAAAACACCTGGGCAAAGCATTTGGAGAGGTGGTGGCATCAATCTCTAACATCAACGCAGACTTACAGCCGGACATAGCTGCTAATCGTGAAGTTGGTGTGTTAATGTTAGAAAAAGAGGTGCAAGATTTAAAATTAAGGCAAAGCGAACTTGAGATAGATAGAAAGAACCAATTTATTTTCCTGTTTGTGGTAGTGATCGTATTTGTTTTGATCGCACTGTTTATCCTTTATAGATTAGTTCGATTAAAAATTAATACAAATAAAAGTTTAGCCGAGAAAAACGAACAAATACAGGCGCAGAATTTAGAGCTCAATGTACTCAACATTGAAAAGAATGAAATGATTGGGATCGTCGCGCACGACCTGAAAAATCCTTTAACAAGTGCAATGACTATTTCTGAACTATTTAACAGTGAAAAAATCACAGAGGACCAGAAAGAATACCTGAGTTTGATTATAAAGTCCCTGAATAGAATGAATGAATTGGTGGCAAAAATCTTGGAGATCAGGGTGCTGGAATCCTCTTCACTCAAAACAAACTACAGCGAGGTTGATCTCAAGCAAATTACCGGGCAGGTTATTGCCGCTTTAAAGATCCAGAGTGATAATAAAAACATCAAAATAGCAACTGATCTTGAAGAGGTGGTTGCCTCCCTGGACAGAAGCCTGATGATCCAGATAATTGACAATTTATTATCGAATGCGATTAAGTTTTCAAATCATAATACCGTAGTTCGTATTACTTTAAAGGAAGAGAACCAAGCGATTCGGCTTGAAATTGAAGATGAAGGTCCGGGAATAAGGGAAGAAGACAAAGCCCAGCTTTTTAAGAAATTCCGAAAATTAAGTGCCCGGCCTACTTACGGAGAAAGCTCGACCGGTCTTGGCCTATCTATCGTAAAAAAATATGTGGAGGCGATGAACGGTAAAGTCTGGTGTGAAAGTGAATTTGGACAAGGCTCCAAATTCATTGTTGAGTTCAGTAGAAATTAGCCATCGACCTTCTTAATCGCAATTTTCAATAATTTTCGATGTCGCATGCAGCTTAAAGACTAGACTTCTCATTTAAAAGATATTTCAAACCTCTTTTCTACTAAAGAAGAATCTTCATCTGGAAGGACGGCGAGTTTTTAAAGAGGCTATCTGAATAGTCAGCCACTTCTATTTTTCCCGTAGGGTCTACCTAATGTATTAGGTTAGATTGCGCAAAGCTATTGGTTTAACCTTTTACTTGAATTATCATTTAAATCTTAGCTACTGGTTTTCCTTTTAATCCTTCATTTACTAACCATCCTATGAATCCGGCAAATTTTGAGATATCCTGATCCACACTGGCTGCTTCCAGAGCTTTCATATAGTCGTCCCGTTTTTCAACCGGAATAACAGTCCATGGATACCCTCCGGAAGCCAACATCACATTCATTAAAAATCGTCCTATTCGTCCATTCCCATCCATATAAGGGTGAATGAAAACAAAAATAAAATGTCCCAATACTGCTCTTACTGATGCTTCTTCTTCATTTTGCAATAATTTAAACAGCTCAGGCATAACATCCCGCAAGGCATTTTTATTTAAAGGGATATGTTTTGATTTCCCAATATATACATGATCATTGCGGTATCCCGCAAGATCAGAAGGTTTTATAAACCCTGCTGTAACACTTGGCGCAAATAATTCACGATACCAATCACTATGATCTTGATCTGCCACTATTCCGGCATGTATCTCTAAAGATTTTTCTGCGGAAATGGAATAGGTATCTCCAAACCGTTCATCCAGGTAGCGAGCATAAAATTTCCAGTAATTGGTATACCAAGACGTACTGTCTCCTTCTTTTTCTTCTGGAGGTACAGAGATATACTTTACTTGTAATACCTCTATTATAAATCCATTTTTAAGTAACCGTTCACGATGTACTCTTGAAATCTCGGCACTTTTGAATGCATTAACTTCATTATCTTTCTGTAGTATTTTTAATACCTCAAGTAATTGAGCCAGTTTTTCCTATGGTGTCGCCATATTCTTCAATTATAATGCTTTCAAGTAATTTGCACGTAAATTAATTATGTTTCTATGCCGTCCGTATATTTTGTTATTATGTTGTACTTATATTATTATTTTATGTTGTGCAAAAATTATGTTTTTGTGTATTGTCAAATAATAATGCAAGAAAGTAGAATTAAGATGTTTAAAGACAAAAATTCAATACAATTATTATTTTGCAGGTTGATATTGATCACAATTTGAATACGGATAAACAGAATTTACTAATCAGAGACAAATTAAGGATCCCATATCACTTCATCATTGTTCAGGATGGCATGCTCTGGAAGTGGGTGGTCCTTGTCAAAAGGATAAAGGGCTTCTATTTTCTCAATCACAATATCATCTTCAATTAAACTTCCATCAAGTTTCATGGCTTTTGACAGCTCCAGATCGAGGTGTTTTGCAAGGAATGGATATACAGCGGCACGCTTGTTGTAATCGTAACCATGTTCATCATTGGGAAGATGTGCATTCTCTACCATTTCAGTTGCCTGGAACAGGCTATATATGTATTGGATGTGAGGAAATTCAACCTGTGGTGTAAATTCTGTCGCATCGGTACCCACCGAAACCAGCATTAAGGGTTTGGGAGCCTGACAGGCGGCAATCTCAACATTATTGGTCTTGAAACCATTGTTTTCATGTATGGGCCTGCCCAGTTCGCAAATGCATCCACCGAAATGACGGTTTGAGATCATAACAACCGGGATGGACATATAAATTCTTGGATCGACAGCGGCCAGATGAAAGGTTTGTGTTCCTCCCCCCGATGCGCCGGTACAGGCGATCCGATCCGGATCAGCACCGATGGAAATTATAAAATCCACTGCACGGACGCTGTTCCAGACCTGAAGTTTCATGGTGCCGGGATGTTTGTGTTCCCATCCATATTCTGCCATCTGGCCGTAACCTACCATGTCAAAAGTAAAAACGATAGCCCCCATCCTGGCCATGGCAGCGCAACGTTTCTGGACATCCGGACGATACCGTCCATAATCTTCCCTGTTTGGCCAATGCCCGTGAGGACTCAGAATGCCGGGAGGATTATCTCTCATATCAATGGGAGCATAGATGCTTCCCGTTACGTAAACTCCGGGCAGGCTTTCAAAGGCCACATTCCGGACCTGATATCCATTATAGACGCGCCAATTTCCAAAGACAGGATTTAAGGAACATTTCTCAGGAAATGGATCAAGACCGGTAGCCTCCAATATATTTGACCGGATAAGTGCTGCCCGGTCAGTCCATTCATGCGCTGTTGTATATGATTCCCTCATACTTTTAAGAAATTCTTCGCCCTCTGACTCAGACCATTGATAGATCTGACCTGCTTTGGATTTCTCGAATTCTTTATTTTCTCTACTACGCTGACTATCCTTCTCACATGAAAAAAGCATTACAGAAGTAGATGCCAGTACACAAAAAATAAAATGAGGAGCATAAAATCTTTTCATATTATTAAGCCTTATCGGTATGAAAAGAGAAAGTTATATCATCTGAAAAAAGGATACATCTATAGGAAGTTAAGATGTGACGTAAATTCAGTGAAACTTAAATGTTTTAATTCTCAAACGCCATTCGTATATTTATTGAAGTCAATTTGATTTTTTAATTTAATAACACCCCAATGAATTTTTATCTCAATTTCGTCAAAAGTATCATTCCGGTATTCATTTTTATACTGGCATTATCCTGTAATTCCGGTATAAAAGTACACCATATCTCTTTTTCGGGTGGGGAATCCGAGCATGTCTTCGTACTGGATGAACTGGATCCTGCGGTATCATCAAACTGGAAGGATTTTATGTATCTTATCCTGGAGATGAAGGTGACTTCACCCCAACGGTTTTCACTTAAAGCGTATACCCCTGAAGGTATGTGCAGGATCTTGATTCAACCCGTCGGGCAGAATGTCTGGTTCAGGGCCGCCATTCCCCTTCAATATTTCCGGGGGCGCGATGCATCAGGAAATGATATGGCAGCAGCCAACAACCGCCCCAGAAACTCATTCTGGATGTCAGTATGGGGCCCATTTGGTAATATTGACCTGGTCGACAGCATAGGGATCAGCATGAGATATCCTGTTGGAGATCCGGAAATATCTATACGATCAATATCCCTGTCAAAAGAGGATCCCGGATCTGAAATACTTGAAAATATTCCGGTAATTGATAGCCTGGGGCAATGGATGCATACAGCTGTAGAAAAAGAGATAGCAGATTATAAACAGCTTGAAATGGCCTGGTCAGAGGAAGACAAAAAGCTGGTATCCAGCTTCGATTATTGTGAGTTCGGGGGGTATAAGGGAATCACTGTAGAAGGTACGGGTCATTTCAGGATTGAAAAAATTGATGAAAAATGGTGGTTTGTCGATCCGCATGGCCACCTGTTTTTATCCACAGGGTCTGATGTGGTGATGAATCAACAGAGTACTCGGATCCAGGGCAGGGAAAATTATTACCAGGCACTCCCGGATCCGGCGAATGATGATGTGATTCGATCGGTCAGGGATCAGACTGCTGTTTCTTTCTATACCTGGAACCTGCAAAGACGTTTTGGTGATAATTGGGAAACAGAATGGGCCAATTACGTACTTAAAAGAATGGATGCCTGGGGAATGAATACCATCGGATGCTGGTCTGATTATATAAATTCCTCACACAAAAAACCCTATACGGTCTGGTTAGCGAACTGGAACGAAGGGATTACGACCTACCTTGGGATGCCGGATGTTTACTCCGAAGCGTTTGCTGAAAATGTTGATAAACTGGCAAAGGAAAGATGTACCGGTCTGAAGGATGATCCCTATGTGCTGGGTTATTTTATTGGTAACGAACCACCATGGCCTGACCGGGAATCGGAACTTGCGGATTTATTCCTTAACGGACCGGAAAATACTACCCGGGAAAAACTTAAAGAATTTCTGGCTATTGAAGACAGCCCGGAACGCAGGAAAGAATTCTTCATTTCAGCTTTTGAAAAGTATCTGACCATTATTTGTGATGCGGTCAGAAAGTATGATCCAAACCATATGAACCTGGGAATCCGGTTCGGAGGATCTCCACCTCTTGAAGTAATTGAACTGGGTAATAAATTTGATGTTTACAGTCTGAATGTATATAACGAAACACCCGTGGAGGCCATTCAGAAAGCTTATGAACACAATGGAGGACGACCAGTAATAATCGGTGAGTTTCATTTTGGTGTGCCGGCTGACGGATTGGGTGCCGGGCTTGTTCAGGTATGTAATCAGAAAGAACGGGGGGTAGCCTACCGTTATTATATGGAACAGGCAGCTGCTCAGCCTGCTTTTCTCGGCGCACACTGGTTCCAGTGGGTTGACCAACCCGTGTCGGGAAGGTTTGATGGGGAAAATTACAATATAGGTCTGATTGATGTCACAGACAGACCTTACTGGGAATTTATAGAAGGGGTAAAAACAACTCACAGGAACTTGTTCGATATTCATATGGGCAATGCCACTCCAACAAATATAAAAGGACAGACGCAGTAGTTTATTTAGTGACCTAGAGAGCTAATAAATTAGTGATATAGAGAACTAATGATTTAGTGAATTGGTGAATTAGTCTACTAGTGATTAGTGAATTAGGGAACTAGTGAACTATTGATCAGCCAACTAGTGAATCAGCCAATTGGTGATTTCCGAACCGCAGAACTACCAATATCATATTTATACCGTTTTCATGGCAGATATCAACAACCTTTTTGCCTGCCGCGTTCTACTTGAGCACGTGCAGGATCTGTTCTTCGGATTATCACTGTTTTTTCATGGCTGATTTGTGTTGAATTTACTAACTTTTCAGTGGCTCTGTTTTCAGGGGAGCATACAATATATCTGTTATAAATTGAAGGATAATACGTCTTCGAATTTGGTAAAATCTTTGTTGATTCTGAGTAAGGTCAATTGGTCAATTGTACAATGAAGTTCAAAACCCAGGGCTTCAAACTTCTTCCTGGCTTTACGGTATTTATTTAGATCCAGTGTTAATTCAGCGGTGGGGTTTTTGATATCATACTTTTCCCTGTTGAAAAGACCTAAACCCAAACGCGGCACATAGGGCAGATCCTTTCTTAAATATGCGGACAGAATACCGGTGTATAATTCATCATGGAGCTTTATTGCTTCACGTTTTCCTTGTTTTGCTCCAAGGAAAAGCCAATGATCGTTGGTTATATCTATTTCACAAAAGTGAATATTAAATGGCCGCCAAGCTTTTGTTATCCTGGTCATATGACATTCAAGTTTTGATAAATCAATCGATTCAGGAACAGGGTATACGAAGGTAATGTGCCCTGGAATAAATGCTGTAAACGGATCGTATGCCTCACGGAATGCATGAAATCCATTATACTCTATTGTGGGATAGTATACCAGGCCATAATACATTATTGTCACATTGAAGTTACTTTCGAAAATTCACGATATTATTACTTTCATCAGCATCTGGAACATGTGTTGAGCTGAGTTCAATTTAAATATAAAACATGAATTTATCTATTGTAATGTTAATAATGGTTGGGGGATTAACAGATGTCGATATATGGATTTTACACTAATCAATCAATTGAACGCTGTCAAGTTTAAAGGTTTCAACTGGTTTAATGATCAATGAAGGATCGCATCATGCTTATTATTCATATCGCGATACAAGATATCTATGAAGAAACCCATCCCATCCATGCGGCCTCAGGCTATCGAAATATTGATCAAAGTGCTCCTCGAAGAGAGTAGAAACTGGACCCAGGTTCCACTTGCAGGGTCACTATTTATGAGTCAGGGATAAGCGAATCATCAAAAAAACAGGTTCGGGTATGCACGATTATTTAATGATCAGGGAAGGAAGGTAATAAGACAATCATATATGTATTGTCACAAATTTTTACATGTCGTATTATTACGTGACGTATGTTTACGACATGTTGTATGGTTAGCGATATTCAGCAATAATCTGGTTCACTTCCTTTCTTTAAGACCTTCTCCTTTACAATTTCCGTTTCAATATTAGGATTTTAGTTCTTCTTCTTGAGCGGGGCGAGTAGTAGATAAAATATCCATGCAAACCAGGATATGAATATCACGGCCAAAACCCATGCTAATTTTTCACTTCCGGTGGCTTTACCTGAACTCGATAAGCAGGTCAGCCGCTTCTACGGTATCGCCCTCGCTGACCAGGATTTTATTGATGTTGGTATCACGCGGTGCCGTAACACTCGATTCCATCTTCATCGCTTCAAGTACTAATAGCGTATCGCCCTGTTTGACAGCATCGCCGGGGTGAGCCATGATCTGCACTACTCTTCCGGGAATTGGAGAACCCAGATGATGCAGGTTTTCCGGGTCGGCCTTTATCTTTTTCTTTTCAACGACTCCTGCGCTTTGATCAAGTATCCTTACATCACGCATATGACCGTTCAAGTCAAAGAACACAGTGCGGTATCCGTCAATACCGGGTTCGGAAATACTTAACAGCGTAATATATAAGGTTTTTCCTTTTTCCAGATGCACATCTATTTCTTCATCTGATTTCAGACCATAGAGAAATACAGGTGTAGGAAGTAAATAGGT
>CBDUCT010000127.1:0-8957 GCA_965365715.1 uncultured Cyclobacteriaceae bacterium
ACCTTACTAATTGAAAGGAAAAACGGATATTTGACAAAAATAAAAGCGATGGATGACAAGGGGAAATGCTTAACATGTAAAACCCGGATCTTAAACTATGTAAAACCATGAAAACCAGAGAACCTGCCGTTGCCGGAACTTTTTATCCAGCCTCCTCCACTGAATTAACTGAAATGCTGGATAAATTACTGCAAATTGAAAAAGGAAAAATTAAAAGTGAGTTATCAGAGAAAACGATTCTTGGAGGAATAATCCCACATGCGGGATATAAATACTCCGGATATGAATCAGTACAGTTTTTCGAGATCCTTCACCAGGATTTTAAAGTGTTCTTTGATACCATTTTTATTTTGAATCCAAATCATCATGGTCTCGGGCCTGAGATCGCGGTTGATGACAATGATTTCTGGAAAACACCACTGGGCGAAGTTCCGGTTGATCTGGAGATGAGAGATGCCCTGGCTTTTCCACTTTCGGCGGATGCTCATAAATTTGAACATTCCGGGGAAGTCGTAGTCCCATTCCTTCAAAAGTTTCTTGATTATGATTTCAAGATATTGCCGATTAGTTATCTGCGTCAGGATCCTGAACAATCGATTGAGATAGCTGAACGGATAATTGAAGTTAATAAGGTTTTAAATAAGAAAATTCTATTACTCGCCTCCTCCGATTTTTCACATTATATCGATCCTGTAATCGGGGAGAAGAAGGACAAAAAGATCATAGAAAAAATCCTTGATCTAAATGTGGAAGGGGTATATTCAGAAATAAAAGAAACCAACGCTACAGTTTGTGGTTGCGGACCTATAATGACCTTGATGCATTATACTTTAAAGGTGGCCGATAATCCACAGGTCAGACTATTATCATTCGGTAATTCAGCTAAATCCCATAAATCCTCAGAAGTAGTTGATTATGCTTCTCTTTTATTCCATGATGGATAGAACCTTTAGCCATTTTTACCATTTGATCATTTACTGATCATTTGATATCCGGAAGAGAAACTAATACCTGGGAATTCTACCTGTTGCCGAAGATACTGTACGCCGGAAACTCAGCTTATGTTACATGGATACATTTTAAGTGGGTTATTCCCTCTTATTTATATGAAATTTATCCATATTTGGAGTTTGAATTTTAGTAATGATCATGTCCTTGAAAAAAATTATCCAGTATTTAATTCTTTCATTCTGCGTATTCCTGGTATTTGACCTGAATGCGCAAGCACCTGAACGGCATAACAGTTCGGAGATATATAAAATGATCCAGAAAATGAATGTGCTGGGCAATGCTTTATACGTCGCAGCACATCCCGATGACGAGAATACCAGGATGATCACTTATTTATCGAAGGCAAAGTTGGTGAATACAGCTTATTTATCATTAACCCGCGGTGATGGTGGTCAGAATTCAATCGGACCAGAACAATCTGAGCTTCTCGGTGTAATAAGGACGCAGGAATTGCTTAGTGCCAGAAGGGTGGATGGCGGAACACAGTTTTTTACCCGGGTCATGGATTTTGGGTATTCTAAAAGTGCAGATGAAACTCTGAATATATGGAATAGAGATGAACTGCTTGAGGATGCTGTATGGGTAATAAGAAAGTTTAAACCGGATGTAATCATTACCCGTTTTCCTTCTGACAGTCGGGCTGGACATGGTCAGCATGAAACATCTGCTATAATTGCCGAGGAAGCATTTGAGCTTTCCGCAAACCGGAATATTTATCCTGAGCAACTGGAATATGTTGATCCCTGGCAACCTGCCAGGATCTTTACCAATACCGGCAGATGGTGGAATCCGAATATTCAGGAAAGTGATAGTGTTATATCTATCGATATAGGCGAGTTTGATCCTTTAAGTGGACTATCATATTCTGAATTGGGAGCAGACAGCAGGAGTCAACACAGGAGCCAGGCTTTTGGTGTTACCTGGAGAAGGGGGACATCCAAAGAGTATCTTGAATTTATTAAAGGTAAAGATCTGAAACCCGGCCTGTTTGAAGGTATTGATATAACATGGAACCGGATTAACCGAATGGACATTACTTCAGATGTATCAGAAATACTTAATGAATATAATTTTAAATCTCCGGCCAGTTCAATCCCTGATTTGATCAAATTACGAGGCAAGATCTCTGAAATTGAGGATGAATTCTGGAAACAGAAAAAACTAAAAGAACTTGATAATTTAATAAAGGCATGCGCTGGGCTGTATATTGAGGCCACTTCCGGTAAATCATATCTCAGCCCCGGGGATATTGTTGATGTAAATCTGGAAATTACGAACCGGTCGGATGTTGATATGAGTATTGTCGGTCTGACTTCTCATGCTTTGGACTTTGATACTTTAATGAATAAAGACCTGAAAAATAATGCACCCCTGTATATTAATCTTTCAAAACGATTGGAAAATGGGGTCCGGGAAACCTCTCCATACTGGTTGGATAAGCCGGTTAAGGATTTTAAATACGACGTCTCAGATCAAGCTTTGAAAGGACTCGCCCAGAATCCTCCATCAATAGAATTTCAGGTAAAGTTAAAAATAAATGATGAAGACATATCATATTGTTTTCCACTAGTTTATACATGGACAGACAGAATGGAGGGGCAGCAATATGAGCCCCTCGAAATAGGTCCAAAATTATTTGTTGAGATTACGGAAGGCGTTTTTATTTTTCCGGATGAGAAAGTAAAAGATATAACAATAAAACTTGATGCACGCAATCAAGCAGCAAAAGGTAAATTATCTGTAAAACTACCGGAGGGTTGGAGAACCGAGCCGGAACAACAGGCTTTTGAATTGCTACCCGAAGAAACTGCTTTTTATAAATTTAAATTATTCCCCACAAAAGAATCATCACAGGGATATATTCAGGCCATTGCGCAAATTGAAGATAAGATCTATGATCGTAAACTGGTAACCATTGAATATGAGCACTTTCCCAGGCAATCCATTTATTTACCTGCAATAGCAGAAGTTGTTAAACTGGATATTGAGAAAAAAGGATCCAGCATTGCCTATATCACAGGTGCCGGTGATGAAGTAGGGCCGAACCTGGAACAGATTGGATATCAAGTCACCTATGTTGACGAGGGGAACATTCATTTGATGAACTTCCAGAATTTCGATGCTATCGTATTTGGCATTATGGCCTTTAATAACCACACCTATTTGGGCGATTATAATGATGATATCCTGGAGTATATAGAAAACGGCGGGAATGTAATTGTCCAGTATAATAATATAAGAATCGGCACCAAATCCCCGATATTATTACCGTATCCCATTGAATTTTCGGGCAGGTCGGCCAGTGTAAGGGTTTCGGTTGAAGATGCAGAAGTACGAATTTTAGAACCTGATCATGAGATCCTCAATACACCCAATAAAATATCCAATGATGATTTTGAAGGTTGGGTGCAGGAGAGGGGCTTGTATTTCCCGGTTAGCTGGGATGAACATTATTATGCTGTATTGTCCAGTAACGATCCCGGTGAAGAGCCGCTTAATGGAGGATTACTTGTAGCCAAATATGGGGAAGGCCATTATATTTACACTAGCTATGCCTGGTTCAGACAGTTGCCGGCTGGAGTTCCGGGTGCCTACAGGATTTTTGCGAATCTGATATCAATAGGGAAATAGAGCATTCGGGTCTTGATTCTAAATATTCAAGAAGGTTGATTGTAGTTATCAGGTTTTAATCTTGAACAATAACTCAAGGTTGGGTAAATACGGCTATCACAAGCCCATACACATCTCCAAGTTGAATTAAGCAGCCATTAGTCGTGACATAAACTCAAAGTTGAGACTAACCAGCAAACCATCATAAGATACTGTAACAGAACCCTTCATCGGGAACTGTTGGGGAATACATTTGATCGCATTAAGCAGTATTCATAAACTAGATCTGGCTCGCTATCCAATCCCCAATTTCGGAAGTAGTACCTGGTTTTACACCGCCTTCGGCAATATCTTCAGTGACAACGCCTTCGGCAAGGGATTTATCAACAGCAGCCTTTATAGCTTCTGCCTCCTCCTTCAAATTAAAAGCATATTCAAACATCATAGCTGCAGAAAGTATTGTCCCGTTAGGATTGGCAATATTTTTACCGGCAGCCTGTGGATAGGAGCCATGGATAGGTTCAAAGACCGATGTATGAATACCTATTGAAGCAGAAGGGGACATGCCTAAGGAACCAGTTATAACACTTGCCTCGTCGGTCAGTATATCCCCAAATAGATTCTCTGTGACAATCACATCAAATCCTTTTGGCCATTGTATGATCCGCATGGCAGCAGCATCGACGTATAGAAATTCCAGTTCAACATCAGGATAGTCTTTGGCCATATCCTGGATGGTTGAACGCCATAATCTCGATGTGGCCAATATGTTTGCTTTATCGACTGCGCAAAGTTTTTTATTTCTGTTTTGCGCATATTCAAAGGCCAGTCTGGCAATTCTCTCGATCTCCTCCACAGTATAAATACAAGTGTCAAAAGCCTTTTGTCCGTCCTCTGTTTTACCCCTGGGTTCGCCAAAATAAATACCACCCGTCAGTTCACGTATAGTTACAAAGTCGGCACCGTCGACAAGTTCAGTTTTCAGGGGTGACCGGCTAACCAGCGACTTGAAGGTCGTTGTAGGCCGTATATTTGCATACAATCCCAATTTTTTTCTCATGGCCAGCAAACCTTGTTCAGGCCGGACTTTGGCGCTGGGATCATTATCATATTTAGGATGTCCTATGGCACCGAACAGAACAGCATCAGATGTCATGCAAAGTTCGTGTGTTTCATCCGGATAGGGATTTCCTGTTTTATCTATGGCATCCGCGCCAACCAATCCATACTTGTAATTGATCTGATGCCCAAATTTAGCACATACCGCATCCGTTACTTTTAGAGCCTGTTCAATTATTTCAGGGCCTATTCCATCGCCGGGTAATACAGCTATATTTAATTCCATATTAGATAGTAACTTTATTCAATTCCTGTTCGTGTTCTAATATATTGATCATCTTCATAGTGGCCTTAATAGCAGCTACCGTCTGATCGGGATCAAGTCCTCTTGTTTTGAATTCCTTTTCAGAGTCCCAGGTGATGACTGTTTCAACAAGTGCATCTGTACGCCCACCCGGAGGGATAGTAACGACATAATCTATCAATTTCGGTATCGGTTTTTCAAGTTTTCTGTATACTGCTTTCAAAGCATTCATAAAAGCATCGTATTGTCCATCCCCTGAGGCATGCTCTTCATAAACCTTTCCATTTATTTCAATGCTGAGGCTGGTTATAGGCCGCAATCCCAAAGCGTGAGAGGTGGAATAATTTTTCAGCTTGATCTTCTGATCTATAGTGGCACTTTTTAAGACATCAGATATTATGTAGGGAAGATCTTCCGTTGTTACCGTTTCTTTCTGGTCGGCCAGTTCTATAATCCTTTCAGTAACTTTCTTAAGGGATTCGGCATCAAGGGTAATTCCCATTTCCTCGAGGTTCTTTCTGATATTGGCCTTGCCTGAGGTTTTCCCCAAAGCATATTTTCTGATCCTGCCAAATCGTTCAGGCATCAGGTCATTATGGTACAAATTGTCTTTATGGTCACCATCAGCATGAATGCCACTGCATTGCGTAAAGACAAAATCTCCAATCAAGGGCTTATTACTTGGGACTCGAATACCGGAAAATGATTCAACCATCCTGCTGATCTTATTCAATTTTGATTCAACTACCGACATATCATATTTGAAATGATCTTTCACAACCGCTACAACACTTGATAATGGGACGTTGCCTGCACGTTCCCCGAGGCCATTTACAGTTGTATGCAGACATCTGATTCCGGCTCGCAAGGCAGCAAATACATTGGCGGTCGCGAGATCGTAATCATTATGTGCATGGTAATCAAAAGTTACATCCGGATACTTGTTTAAAATACCCGATAGAAATTCAAATGTTTCATCGGGTGAAAGGATGCCCAATGTATCGGGAAGCATGATACGGCTTACATTAAGGTCTTTCAAGCCGTTTATCATAAAATCCACATAATCAGGTGAGTTACGCATACCGTTAGACCAGTCTTCCAGGTATATATTAGTCCTGATACCAAGTTTAGTGGCATATTCAACAGATTTTGCAATGTTTTCGAGATGTTCTTCCGGGGTATTTCTTAATTGCTGTGTCACATGCCGGTAGGATCCTTTGCACAAAAGGTTTATTACTTTACCCCCTGCTGCATTGATCCAATCCAGGGATACATTGTTGTCCACAAATCCCAGGATCTCCACCCGGTCGAGGTATCCATTCTCCTTAGCCCAGTCAAGAACTTTCTTTGATCCCTGAAACTCACCTTCAGAAACCCTTGCAGAAGCAATCTCTATCCTGTCGGCATTCACTTCGGATAAGAGGATCTTAGCAATATTCAATTTCTCATTACTTGAAAATGATACTCCTGTTGTCTGCTCACCATCCCTGAGGGTGGTATCCATTATAGTTATTACTGGTAATTTTTGATTTTTCATAAAGCTTGGATCAGTGTTGTTCTTCAAATGCTTCAATTTTACTTTTAAGACTTAACAAATAGTCTATATCGTCATAACCTTTTAACAGGCATTCCTTTTTATAGGGATTAATGTCGAATTTTTCTGATGAACCGGAATCCAGTATTTTAATATCCTGATTTTCCAAGTCCACCTCAAATTCTGCATTTGCATCTTTTTCAATAGTGCTGAATAATTGCTTGAGAAAATCGGCACTTACCTGAACGGGAAGTAGTCCGTTATTAAGTGCATTGTTCTTGAATATATCTGCAAAAAAGCTTGATACAACCACGCGGAACCCATAATCATAAAGTGCCCAGGCAGCATGCTCCCGGCTGGACCCACTACCAAAGTTTTCTCCGGCCACCAGAATCTTACCTTTATAGGTATCATTGTTCAATACAAAATCCTGAATGGGTTCGTTATTGCTGTCGTATCTCCAATCTCTGAAAAGATTATCCCCAAACCCTTTTCTTTCTATAGCTTTAAGAAACCTGGCAGGTATGATCTGATCAGTATCAACATTTTCTATTGGCAGCGGAACTGCCGGAGAAACTAGTTTTTGAAATTTATCTATTGGCATTTTCTCTCTTGATTATATGATATCACGTGGGTCTGTTATTTTTCCTGTGATTGCGGTAGCCGCTGCTGTCAGGGGACTAGCAAGTATGGTCCTGGCCCCCGGGCCTTGTCTGCCTTCAAAATTCCTGTTAGAAGTAGAAACAGCATATTTCCCGGTAGGTATTTTATCATCGTTCATGGCCAGACATGCAGAGCATCCCGGTTGCCGCAGTTTAAAACCCGCGTCCTCGAGGATATCCACCAGGCCTTCTTCATAGGCCTGTTGTTCTACTTGCTTAGAACCGGGGACAATCCATGCTGTGATATTATCAGCCTTTTTCTTACCCTTGACTAGTTGAGCAACTTCCCGTAGATCTTCAATCCGGCCGTTTGTACAACTTCCGACAAATATATAATCCACGTTTTTACCATTCATGCTTTCTCCCGGCTTAAAATCCATATATCCAAGAGATTTCAGATAGGTTTCCTGGCTTGCTGAGGGAATATCCTTGACTTCAGGAATGGGTTTGGTAATATCCAATCCCATACCCGGATTGGTGCCAAAGGTAACCATAGGGCCGATATCTTCTGCTTTGAAATGGTATTCCAGATCAAATACAGCACCTTCATCCGTTTTCAGGGTTTTCCAATAAGCCAGTTTTTGATCCCAATCCTCACCCTCTGGAGCAAACTGTTTACCCTTAATATATTCAAAAGTAGTCTCATCCGGGGCAATCATCCCTCCGCGGGCACCACTTTCAATACTCATATTGCAAATCGTCATTCGTGCTTCCATGGATAAGGATTCTATTGCAGAACCGGCATATTCAATAAAATATCCTGTACCACCTGCGGTACCGATCTTAGATATGATATATAATATGATATCTTTAGAAGTTACCCCTTTTTTGAGAACACCGTCTATGGAGATCCTCATCTTTTTAGGTTTTGGTTGCAATATGCACTGTGTGGCAAGTACCATTTCAATTTCACTTGTGCCAATCCCAAAAGCTACTGCCCCAAAGGCTCCATGCGTGGAGGTATGACTATCTCCGCAGACAATGGTCATGCCGGGCTGTGTTATCCCTAATTCAGGACCAATCACATGGACGATCCCATGCCATTGATGATTCAATCCATAAAGATCAATACCATGTGTCTCACAATTCATGGATAACTGATCAACCTGTTGCCTGGATAATGCATCCCGGATCGGCATATCCTGATTGATTGTCGGTACGTTATGATCCGGGGTGGCTACAGTCTTATCAGGTTTTAAAACCTTGAGTCCCCGTTTTTTCAATCCAAGGAAAGCAACAGGGCTGGTAACCTCGTGAATAAAATGCTTGTCGATATATAATACCTGTGGCCCCCCATCTACCGAATGAACCACATGTTTATCCCAAATCTTATCAAATAGTGTTTTTGGTTCCACTCTACAATATGTTAACTCCAATAAATTTTATTACCTAAGCGTCAGGTCGAAGCTTCCTGACCTGTGCTCCAGCCTGCCACATTTCTGATTCTCTTATTTCTTTAAGTTCAGATTCAAGATGGGCTCTGTAATCCGGATGACCTGTTTTTTCCAGAACGACTTTTGTTTCTTCACCACTTCTCACACGCTCATAGAGTTGTTTAAAAACAGGTAAAGTGGCTTCTTTGAATTTAGGTCTCCAGTCCAGGGCACCCCTCTGGGCAGTTGCACTGCAGTTCGAATACATCCAGTCCATGCCTTTTTCATCAACCAGGCGTATCAGGCTCTGTGTTAATTCTTCTACAGTTTCATTAAAGGCTTCTGAAGGACTATGTCCATTATCCCTGAGAACATCATATTGTGCTTCCATAATACCAGCTAGT
>CBDUCT010000128.1:0-8920 GCA_965365715.1 uncultured Cyclobacteriaceae bacterium
CTCGTTCCCCAACGTCGAGCGCTTGTTTCTGGTCACGGGCTGTCAGCATTGCGCCGACCCGCCCTGCGTCCCGGTGTGCCCGACCGGTGCGACTGCCCAGCGCGCCGATGGCCTGGTGACGATGGACTACGACAAGTGTATTGGCTGCGGATACTGCGCCGTCGCCTGTCCTTACCAGGCCCGAACCATCGTTCACGATCGCGACTGGTACTACGGTGAGCCGACCCGTCAGGAGGAAGCAGTCGCTCATCACTCCGATCTTGAAGGCAGGCATGTCGATCTAAGGCCATATGTGTTGTACGGTAAAGAAATTAATATTATTCCCGGGGCTTTAACACGTGTTGCACTAAAAAAGGGATCCCTGGTCGTCAATTCTTCACAAGGTGGGGGAAGTAAAGATACCTGGGTATTGGATAATTGAAAATCATGAATTATGCTAAGTAGAGTTGCCGATTCAATATATTGGATGTACAGATATCTTGAGCGTGCTGAAAATTATGCACGTTTTCTGGATGTAAATTTTAACCTTTCACTTGAACTTCCACCCAGTGTTTCGGAACAATGGAAACCCTTGATTGTAACTACGGGTGACTGGAACATGTATGAATCGATGTATGATAAGACGGACAAAGAAAGAGTGATATACTTTCTTGGTTTTGATCAGAATAATCCAAACTCGATATTTAGTTCAATCATTAATGCCAGGGAAAATGCCCGGGCGATCAGGCCCGAAATAACAAAGGAAGTATGGGAGCAGATTAACTACATTTATTATCTGGTTAAGGATGGTCAAAAAAAAGAGCAATGGAAAAAAAGCGACCCCAGACAGTTTTTCACTGAAGTAAAAAAGGGGTGCCAATTGCTTCACGGTATTTTTGATGCAACCATCTCCCGGACCGATGGATGGCATTTTGGTAAAATGGGCCAATTGATCGAACGCGCTGATAAAACATCCCGTGTACTTGACGTGAAATATCATATGTTATTACCAGCACCTGAAGCGGTTGGTTCTCCCTTTGATATATTACAGTGGACTGCTTTATTGAAATCTGTAAGTGCTTATGATATGTATCGAAAAACAAATGGCAAGCTTACGCCAATCGGGATTTCAGAATTCCTGATCCTGGATAAAGTTTTTCCAAGATCAATGCTCAGGTGCTTGATTCATGCAGAAAATTCCCTTTATAAAATAACCGGGGGGAGTGTAGGATATTCAAATATAGCCGAGAAAAGGATTGGGATATTAAAATCCCAACTGGAATATGAGGACATCAATGAAATATTTCATTCGGGGCTGCACGAATATCTCGATGATTTCCAGTCAAAACTAAATCAAGTTTCAAAAGCCATATTTGATACATTTTTCTCAATTGAGAATGTTAGTAAATAAACGGATCATTATAATTAAATACAATGACATACTGTTTGGGAATTAAAGTTAAATCTGGAATTATTGGGATTTCAGACACTCGCATTACTTCAGGTCATGAAACAACTCAGGCTAAGAAAGTTTTCACAATCAATAAGGATAAACACTCGTTCTTTATTATGACCTCGGGGTTAAGGTCCGTTAGAGATAAGGCCATAACGTATTTCAAGGAGATTATTGATGAGAATGATGAAAACTATAACAAATTGTACAAAGCAGTCAATGCCTTTTCGGACCAGGTAAAACGGGCAGCTAATGAAGATAAAGATTCTCTGAAGGAAGCCGGATTGAGTTTTAACCTGAATGCAATTGTCGGAGGGCAACTACAGGATGATGATGAACATAAGATCTATTTGCTATATCCTGAAGGAAACTGGGTAGAAATCTTAGAGGGTGCACGATTTGTGATCATTGGCAATAATGGATATGGCAAACCCATTTTAGACCGGGCCATCAAATATGACTCATCTTTAAAATTTGCATTAAAGGCTGGTTTTCTTTCCTTCGATGCGACCAGGATCAGTGCAAATGATGTGGAATATCCGATTGACGTGATTTACTATGTTAAAGATTCTTTTAAGATCATTGAGAAGAGGTATAAAAAGGATGAATTGCAGAAAATATCCAGATACTGGAGTGGTAAATTAAGTGAATCCATTAATAATTTACCGGAAGAATGGATGGATAAACTATTTCTCAGCCCATCCCCGACAGAATAATATTCTTTATAAAGATCTAAATCAGGACAGCCAACCATGAAATATGAAATAAATCATGTAACGAAGTATTTATTCACTAATGAAGTGTTCTTTGAACCACATTATCTACGGTTCAAACCTAAATTTACGCCTTTCTGTAGCCTCGAATCATTCGACATAAATATACATCCAAAGCCCGCAGGTACTTCAGAATTTATGGATGTGGAAAACAACATGATCCATTTCTGCTGGTTCGAGGATACACATCGGCACATGGTAATAGAAACAAGATCAGTTGTCGATATCTCCGATTATAATCCATTTAATTTTCTGGTTTACCCAGATGAATGTAATGTTTTACCGTTTTCATATGCTGACAATCTAAAGAAATTGCTGGATCCGGCATTAAGTGTTGGATCACTGTCAGATGAATTAATTAAATATGGAGAGGAGATAAAGGAAGCATCAAAATATAATACTATTGACTTTCTTTTAAATCTAACCAAACAGATATGTGCTGATTTTGTACTGGAATCAAGGATGACTGGTCAACCCCACGAACCGGATATTACCTTCAATCTTCGGAAGGGATCCTGCAGGGACCTGGCCTGGTTTCAGATTCAACTGTTGCGATATATGGGAATAGCCTCCAGGTTTGTCAGTGGGTATTATTATATCCCTTCGGAGAAACCCGAATTTGAGCTGCATGCCTGGTTAGAGGTATATATCCCCGGGGCCGGTTGGATAGGTTTTGATCCCAGTCATGGAATCGTTACGGGTAATGATCATATACCTATTGCATGCAGTGCTGAATATCTGAATACCATGCCGGTTACAGGTTCAATAAGGGGCGATGCAGCTTCTGAACTGAAAACAGAATTGAAGATCGAGTTTAGCAAATAATTCCCTGAACCATCCTTTACTCCTGGATCTTTTCAATCTAAGCAAGGCTGTGAAAAATACAACCAGGTTTTATGTATAAAGAGCATTATGATACTGGTTTTTACCGTATAATAACAGTTAATCTAAGCCCCAATTCGAATATATAATTGTTTCCAACCCTTCAATTGGCACATGGTAAATCCGAATTTATCATTGTAGAAAATTTAATGAAGTTCATACCACAAATCTTAAGCCCACGTAGGTTATAGGCATAATTTGTTGACTTTACAGTTCCCCATTTCTAAAATTGCCAAAATATGTTTATGTATTCATTCGATTTTTTTAACTTTAAGATCTTCAGAAATCAAGGGCATTTAACAGTTAAATTTTTTAAATGGCAGTCGATATACATTTCGATGATAAAAAGATAAAGCAGCAAGTTTCCCGTATATTAGAGACTCAGTCCTTCAAAAGTTCTAATATATTGTCCAGATTCCTGTACTATATTGTATCAGAGACATTGGAAGGGAAGGGGTTATCTTTAAAAGAGTACGTCATTGCCACCAACGTACTGAACAGGAATACTGATTTCGATCCTCAATTGGATGCCATTGTTCGAATCCACGCCAGGAGATTACGTAACCTCCTGGATGAATATTATAGAGGTGATGGGTTGAATGATCCTATCAAAATATCCGTACCCAAAGGACGCTATGTGCCGGTTTTTAAAAGAAATGAAGCAATTAAATCCCAAAAGACGAATCTCAGCATAGAAATCGGTCATTCAATCATATCCGAACCTGTTATAGCGGTGATCCCCGACATGAATTCAGTAAAAAATGAGCGGGTAGAGGTTATCTGTGGAGTTTTTTGCCGCGATTTAAGTGTTGAACTATCCCGGTTTAACGAAATTGTTGTTGTGTCTAATTATTCCATCGGGGTAGCCATCGATAGTTTAAAAAACCTGGACACTTTAACAAATAAATTAGGCATAGATTACATCATTTCTGTCAGTTGTTATTCCGATGAAGATTATATCAAAGTCACCGTCGAGGTAAATTCCGTAATAAAAAAACAACTTATATGGGCTGAATCCTTCAATTTTGATCATAATAAGGGGAACAGGATCAAGAATTATGCCGCGGCTATTAAAAAGATCCTGGGTATGATTGGTGGTTTTTTCGGATTGGTCTACCGGGATTCCCTGGCGCAAAGGATCCCAGAGGATTTTGATCATATGTATGCTGTTTACTGGCATAATCATTACCATAAGCATTTTTCCTACGAAGCTTTTCAGCAATCCCTGAAAGCTGTAAATATCGGACTTGAAAAAAATCCTGAAAATTCTCTTTTAACATCCTTCAAGGCTCAATTATTTCTGGACTTAAATGCCATGGGCATTCAGGGGGAAATTGATTATTTTGCGGAAGGTCAGAGACTCACTTTCCGGGCCCTGGACCTGGATCAGAATAATCAGCATGCCTGGATGATGCTGGCCTGGACCAACTTGCTGGGAAAAAATAAAAAAGAATTTATTCGATCTTCCGAAAAATGCATATCTATCAATCCGAATAATGTGATGTACACCGGTTCGATCGGTTTTGGCTATGAATGTGCGGGTGAATATGAGAAAGGCCTGGAGATCATGTCTGAATCCATTAAACTGAATCCCTACTATTTCTGGAATATGAACTTAGGATTCTGCTTTTATTATCTTTCTCATAAAGAATTTGAAGAAGCATTTATCTGGGCTGAAAAAATCAACCGGCATGGCTTGGTATGGGATCCATTGCTGAGGGCCACCTGCCTGGGTCATTTAGGAAGGACGAGTGAAGCTTCAAAGGCTATCGAGGAATTACTGAAAGTCACACCGGACTTTCCGGTAAGGGCAAGAGAAATTGTTGGTGTATTCTTATTGGATCAAGATCTTCAAGATACCATTACAGAGGGATTGATATCAGCGGGAATGTCTACAGCAAATTAGAATTATCGATTACAATTTTTTCATCTTAAATGCCTGTTTTGTTTTGCCACCCAAAGAAGAATAGATACCAACAGTACCATTCACTTCATAGGTTCCGGATCATACATTAATCCTGTTTAATCTTTTTTATATAAGAGCCAGTTATTTAACTGTTAAACGTTGGATAGACTTAGAAATCCTCTTCACTATATCTAATTTTAGCCACCGACAAAATATTTATTGAAAACCTTATTACACTTATTATCATGAAAAAAATGATCACTGCCATTTATCTGATGCTAACGTCAGTTATTCTCTTTGCCCAATCCAATGATGATGTAAACCTTGTCCAGAGCCTTTGGGGCATGGAAAAAAGAGCAATCGTTGAAGAATATATGGACCTGTCCCCTGCTGAGGAAACTGCATTCTGGACAGAGTATGAAGCTTATGAAACATCCAGAAAAGAATTGGGAAAAGAAAGGATCGCCATAATCAGTGAGTATGTAGGGAGTTTTGATGATTTGAACAATGAGAAGGCCACTGACCTTATGAGTAAGGCAATAGCGAATAACATTGCCATCCAGAAACTGGCCAAAAAGACCTTCAAAAGGATGTCAAAATCTGTTTCCCCGGTTAAAGCAGCTCAATTTATACAATTGGAAAATTATTTTATCACTTCAATTCAGATGTACCTTCAGGAAACCCTGCCATTTATTGGTGAATTGGAGGAATTAATTGAAGAATAAGAATGAAAATCAAATACCTGCATACATAAATCGGTAATAAATTAATTTGTCATGAAAAATTATATTCTGTTAAGTACCTTATTGTTCGTTCTGTCCTGCTTCTATGGTTGTGAACAAAAAGAGGTTACAGTAAGTGATCCGAATCAACCCGACCGGACCATCCTCCCGATCAATCCACCACCTCCCCTGCATTACTCTGAGCTGGATGTCAGAAACGCAACACCCCCGCCACCTTTTGAGGTCAAAGCCCCTGAAGGGGCCCCGAATGTGTTACTCGTCTTGATCGACGATCTGGGCTTTGCCGGAACCAGTAAATTCGGTGGTCCGGTGAACACCCCTACCTTTGACCGAATAGCCAATGAAGGTGTGTATTACAATAATTTTCACACTACTGCAGTATGTTCCCCTACGCGTGCAGCCCTAAAAAGTGGCCGTAATCACCATCAAAACAATATGGGATCGATCATTGAAACGGGAACAGCGTTTCCAGGGAATACCGGTTCTATCCCAATAACCGTTACTCCGGTTGCCGAAATGCTGCGCCTGAATGGGTACAATACTGCAGCATTTGGAAAGTGGCATGAACTTGCTGCATGGGAAGCAAATATGTCTGGCCCGTTCACCCGCTGGCCCACAGGTCCAAACGGAGGATTTGAAAAATTCTACGGCTTCCTGGGTGGTGAAACTAATCAATGGGCACCTTTTATTTACGATGGGACGACACCAGTTGCTCTTCCCGAAGATCCGGATTATCATTTTCTGGATGATATGACCGATGAAGCTATTGCCTGGATGAAATTTCAGAATGCTTTACAGCCGGATAAACCATTCTTTGTGTATTATGCTCCGGGTGCTACGCATGCCCCTCATCATGTACCGAAAGAGTGGATTGAAAAACATAAAGGGCAGTTTGATCAGGGATGGGATAATATGAGAGAAGAGATCCTCGCCCGGCAAATTGAAAAAGGAATTAGTCCCGGGGGAACGCAGCTCACAGAAAAACCCAGTGCTATTCCCAACTGGGATGACCTCTCTGAAGATGAAATGACCTTATTCAAGCACCAGGCCGAAGTATTTGCAGCCTTTATTGATTATACTGATCATCACGTTGGGCGACTGGTCGATGCTGTTGAAGAAATCGGGGAAATGGATAATACCCTTATCTTCTTTATATACGGTGACAATGGCACCAGTTCCGAAGGTGGAAGAAATGGAATGTTCAGCGAAATGACCTATTTCAATGGCGTACAGGAGAAAGTGGAAGACATGCTGAAGAAGATGGATAAATGGGGTGGCCCCGAAACCTATCCGCATATGGCAGCGGGTTGGGCCGTCATGTTCGATACCCCGTATAAGTGGACCAAACAAATGGGATCTGATTATGGCGGAACTAAGGTGGGCATGGCGGTTCACTGGCCTGAAGGGATCAAAGCAAAAGGTGAACTGCGCAATCAATTTCATCATGTGATCGATGTGGCACCTACCATACTGGAAGCGGCAGGATTACCGGAACCTGTTGAAGTGAATAATATAAAACAAGTCCCGATGGCTGGAACAAGTATGCTCTATTCTTTTAACGATGCCAATGCCCCGGATCAGCATACTCAACAATACTTTGAAATGTTTGGAAACAGGGCTATGTATCAAGACGGTTGGCTGGCAAGGACTATACATAGAGCCCCCTGGGAAATGCAGCCAAGAAGGTCGCTGGAAGAAGATATATGGGAATTGTATAACGTAAATGAAGACTTTAGTTTATCTAATGACCTGTCACAAGAATATCCTGAAAAACTTAAAGAACTCCAGGATCTGTTCATGAAAGAGGGTGAAAAATACAATGTTTTGCCCATAGATGATCGTGTAATGGAAAGATTCATTGCTGAGAATGTGGGAAGGCCGGACCTGATGGAAGGACGTAACTCAATTACACTGGCTGAAGGTATGACAGGTATGACTGAAAATACATTTTTAAATATTAAGAACAGATCCTTAATGATCACTGCAGAAGTGGATGTTCCGGAAGATGGAGGTCATGGAATTATTATAGCACAAGGTGGAAGATTTGGTGGATGGGCATTGTACATGAATAAAGGAATGCCATGTTATGACTATAATTTTCTTGGGATGCAGCGTTTTACAGTGACTTCCAACAAAAAGCTCCCTGCCGGAAAATCGACCATTCGATTTGAGTTTGACTATGATGGAGGTGGTATGGCCAAAGGTGGAACCGGTACTTTTTATATAAATGATGAAAAGGCTGGAGAAGGTAGGATAGATCGGACACAACCCAGGGTTTTCTCTGCAGATGAAACTGCAGATGTGGGCATCGACCTGGCCACCCCAGTTGTAGAAACGATCGGAGCTGAAGCTAAATCGAGGTTTACAGGAAGTATTCCAAAAGTAATTGTTGAGGTAAAGTAGTGAGGGCAAGATGCCGAAAAGAATATAGGACTTGATTATGTGGATAAACAGGCTTAAAAAAGAACTGAAAGATTCCATTCTGACAGCTATCTACCTGCTTATCTGGTTCGGAATTTTAATGCTTATTAAGAAGTTGTTGTTGGAGGATTACCATATTGAATTTACGCGAACTACAGTATTTATCGCTGGGGCGCTTGGGGTCTCACATGCCATAGACATATTCGGGAAGGTCCCGTTGTTTCGTAAGTCCGCACCTCCTGCAATAATTGAAATTATCAGCAGGATATTGATAGTTCTTGCCGGGGTCTTCATCCTGCTCATTCTTGAAAAATCCTTCGATGCACGGCACGAATATGGGGGTTTTGTAAATTCTTTCAAAAACCTGATAGATCATGCTGATATGTATCATATCTGGGTAAACACCATCGCGGTTTTGGGAGCGCTGATCTTTTATTACATGTGGTCTATAGTAAAAAAGCACCTGGGAGGGAAAAATCTATGGGAGATTTTAAAGGCTCCGGTTCCAGGGAAAGAAATTAACAAAGATGATTAATGATCGATTTTCATGAAGTATAAATCACTTTCGCTCATTATAATATTTATAGTCCTTCTAACTGGTACCATTTTATCCCAGGAGCAGGATAAAAGTAAATCCCGCTGGCATTACCTGGCTGACGTATATCTGATGCTCCCCACCATGAGTGGTAATATCACTGTGGGTGATCTGCCTCCCGTGGAAATCGATGCCGGGGCAGGGGACATCTTTTCGCATATTAAAATG
>CBDUCT010000129.1:0-8906 GCA_965365715.1 uncultured Cyclobacteriaceae bacterium
CCCATTTACTGGTCTAGATAAAGCATTGTATTTCAAATTAATCACAGGTTTAAGTTGCTCTTTCTTCAATCTTTTATCTATCTCCATTTGATCGACCTTAAACTGGTATTGCTGAAGTTCAGGATGATTTGCGATAAATGTGTCGAGTTCACTCAGCAAGCCACCTTCTAATGAATAATCGGTAATGCTGTCTTTCGAAACAGGTATTGTTCCCTCGGAGGTTTCCAGAGGAACTATGCCGTCGACCCATAAATACAGTGAAAGCATCTCGCTTGTATTTTCAAAATCCAACCTCGCTTGCTGCAGGCTCAATGCCCTGTTCTGAAGTTGAATTCCTGCCTCCAGGGTATCAATGGAGGGCAGGTCACCTAAGGCGGCACCTCTTTTCACAGCCAGATAGCGGTCTTCAGCCAGTTCATAAGCTTCTTCAAATACCAGTAATTTGCTGTGTGCAATAAACCATTCCCAATACGCCTTGCCTGATTCGTATAGCAGATCATTCAGCATGATCTGCTGTTCCAGTGCACTGATCTCCTGAAAATTCTTTGCTTTCTGCAATTCGGCCCTTCGTTTGTCGATAAATAATCCCTGCCCAACAGGAATGGAGATCCCGGCGTACATAAGGCCGTCTGTAGGTGTGGTATTTTCGGGGTTCAGATAAAAACCCTGGTTTTGTTCGTACCCTGCCTGTATTTCAATCCCCATCCATGTTGGGATCTTTAATCCGGCATTGACAAGGCTGTAATACTGAGTGCCTTCATAGTATTTCTGACCGATGTCGGTAATTAACTTTGGATCAAAACCACCCCTGGAAGATTGTAAACCGGCATCCCCTCTGCTTAACTGCAATTCAGCCTGTTTTGATACCGGATGATGTGTTTTAACAATGTCCATATACGTTTCAAAGGACAATACAAGCGTGCTGTCATTATTGGAATAGGCTGCCTGGATACCAAATATGATCATGAAGAATATGTATGATATTTTTTGCATCTTCTCTTTTTTCAATTATCCTTTTCTGAAAGCTGTTTTATTCGTTTAAATTATTTCTTGTTTTTACTTATATTCATATCCTCTTTATAATAATCAGGAGGGAAACCATTGATCTTCCGCCAGAGCTCATACCAGATCGGAACATCCTTTAATAAAACAATACTTGTTGTTCCTGCTCCAACCCTTAATGCCGAAGGCCATGGATGGTCATCCTCCGCTGCGGCTACCAGTACACGGTACATACCGTTTTCACTTATGAAGTTATCAATGGCAAAAATGCTTCCTCCATAGGTGCCATAACTGGTATTTGGCCATCCGGAGAAAACTATTGCGGGCCAGCCATCAAATTGTATGCGGACATGCTGTCCCCTCTCCAGCAAGGGAAGGTCAAGGGGTTTAACATACATCTCAACAGCGAGGTCTATGTCAGCAGGCATTATGCTAATAATTGATTCTCCCGCTTTGATCATTTCACCTATTCCTGATTGAATTGCCTTGGTGATGTATCCATCCTGTGGTGCGGTGATATAATACATACCGATACGCATTGAATAATTCATATATTGGTTCTGCAACTTGGTGACAACTGCCTCAGCATCATACATATTTGATAAGGCTGTGAACTTCTCAGATTCGGCTTTTGCTATATCATCCCGGTACTGAGCCTGAATAGACGTTAATTCCACCTGGGTGTTAATTACTTCATTCTGGCTTGTAAGGAGTTTGTTTTCATATGCGATCATCTCTGCCTGAGCCTTTTGCATGGTCATTTTCCGTTTTTCCAGATCGGTAAGCGATTTCAAACCTTCATTATACAATTGTTGCATACGATTTAACTGTTCGACAGCTATTTCATAGTTTATAATAGCAGCTTTATAGTCAATACTGTCACTGATCACTTTTAATTCAGCCTGCTTTTGCTTGTTCTTTGCCTGTTGTAGTTTCAAACGACCAGTTTGTGCCAGAGCATCTATCTGGTTATCCAATGCCTTCACTTTTTCCATGTAGGAATTGACCGACATCTCTTTTGACTCTAACTGTTCTTCAGTACGACTCAGGAGATTGGGATCAAAATACTCATCCTTTATTTCAGAGATAAACAATATGGTATCGCCTTTACTGACATAATCCCCTTCTTGTACAAACCATTTTTCTATTCTTCCTTCTATGATAGAATGAATGGTCTGTGGACGCTGATCTGGCCTGAGCGTGGTTACATTTCCTCGTGACAGGATGTTCTGAGTCCAGGGTATGAACATTATGATCAATATCAAAAGAAAGGTAACGATAAGTAGACGTATAACAACTCTTCCGGATTTCCTGCTTTCCACTTCATTTAATGCTGAAAACCTGGATTTGTTAATTCTGGAACTTACACTGTTTGAAGAAATGTTAAGCATGATCAATTCCTCCTTTACTATTTAATGTTGAATTTTCTATTTCTATCTGGTCTATTTGCCCATCTTTCATATAAACAACCTTATCGGATCGCATTGCGAGATACGGATCAGTTGAAATAGCCACCAGAGTCCATTGGTTATCCGGTGATGTGATAAAGTCGATGATTTTTATTTTTTCCTTTTCATCAATGTATCTAAATGTATCCTCCAAAAGTAGAAGTTTGGGATGACCGGAAATACTTCGGGCGAGTAGAAGTTTCTGTACGATACTCCGGGGCAGGTTTTTGCCAACCGGATTGATTTTTGTATCATATCCATTAGGCAATTCTTTAATGAATTGAGTTAATCCCAAATGATCTACTGCCCATTTAACATCGTCAAAACTTACCGATTCCCTTCCAATAACAATATTCTCAAGAACAGTACCTTCAAAGAGTTCTTCCTGGCTAAGTGAATCCCCAATAACAGTTCTTACGGAGGCAAGATTTAGATTTCCTTTTGGAAGACCATTGTAAGAAATGGTTCCACTCTGTATATCATATAAACCAGCAATGATCGCCAGTAGCGTACTTTTACCGGATCCGTTTTCTCCTGAGATCATTATTTTCTCACCATCCTGAATTGAAAGGCTAAGATTATTCAGTGTTTTTTGCTTATTGCCCGGGTAAGTAAAATTTACATTTTCCAGGTCTATATTGATACCACATGTGGTACAATTCTCAGAAAGGTCCAGGCCCTGGCCTTCCTCCGGTTCAAGTTCCATATCTGTAACCTGACCGATCTTCTCAAGCGCAGTCAAAACATCATATATGGTTTCGAAATTCAATATCAGTTTCTCCACAGAGGCCATTACTAAAAGTATAATGATCTCCGCTGCGATAAACTGCCCGATATTCATCAACTGCTCCATAACTAGGATCCCCCCGATCGCCAATAATCCGGTAGCGACCAGAACCTTGAAAACAACCAGTAAGGAGTATTGCTGAATAAGTATGCGAAAGTGACTTTCCCGTGAGGCAAGATAACTGGCTACATGCCTGTCTGTCCTTTCAAGAGGCAGATCTGTATTACCATTCAGTTTAAACGTGGTGGCTGTTCTGGCAAGTTCTTCAAGCCAGTAAGCAACTTTATATTTGTTTTTAGATTCCTCGAGACTCGTATTAAGTCCTCTGGCTGAGGTAAATCTGAAAATTGCATATAGCAGTGCAACGAGTATCAAACTGAAGAAAATGAAAAAAGGATGGTAAAAGGATAACAGAACAAGTCCGAATATAACCTGAAGACTTGCGACCGAAAAATCTATAAGGATCTTTGACAATCCCTTCTGAACTGAAATAGTATCAAAGAACCGATTTATCAATTCAGGCGCATAGTGCTTGTATAAAGCTTCCATGCGAATTCTCGGGATCCTGTATGCAAATTCAAATGCAGCCCTTGAAAAGATTTTCTGCTGAAGGTTCTCTGTAATACGTAATTGAAAGATCTGCAGAATGCCGGTAGCAGCTACCCCGAGAACGACAAATACCACCAGCACGATCCAGGAAGTGCTTATCTGGGCCCCCTGTATCAGGTTTACAATTGCCTGAATTCCGAGAGGTAGTGATAGACTCACCAATCCGCTGAATACAGCATAGATATATACATTCTGGATCTCACTTTGATCGGGTTTTAGAAGTCGCCAGAATCTTTGTACCGGTGTAAAGCGTATATTATTTTCCATTTTTTTTTGTCCGTTCTATCTATTGAAAGATTTAATTTTAGTGATTGAATTAATTTAATTTATCGAAAACTAAATTTAAACAGCACTCCATGGCCTTGTTAACAAGAAACTATGTTTTCTGTTCAGGAGGTATGTTAGGAAGATCTTCTTTTATTGCTTTAAAGACCATCTCAGTATAAAATTTAGTAACAGCATCTCCATCCTTTATCTCATCAGTTAACTTTGGAAGGTGTTCAGCAAAATATCTCTGATGATGTGCACCTTCAATAACTGTTGAGATAAGCATGTGGGGATACATGTAATCAGGATTGATTTCCAGGATTATATTACTTACCCTTTTTACAATTCTTTTATACCCGCTAAAACATCCTTCTTTGTTTTCCTGGTCAACTTCTTTAGTAAAGTATGCTTTAGATGATTCGGAAACTACTATCCGGTATAGTTTTATTTGATCGATATGCGGGAAATTTCCCATCTCATTCACATCCTCCGTTAGTAGATGGATAGCTCTTGACACCCTGTCTTCCGGTGAAAGAATATTGGCCAGTGCAAAAACCAGCCGGTATTCCATCCATCCCCAATACCAAATAGTCAGGAAGAGCAGGAACTTATGCTTGCTTTCAAAATATCTGTAAATCGAAGCTTCGGTAGAGTTAATTTTTTTTGCCAGTTTGCTAAATGTAAACGCCTCAAAACCTCTTTCATCCATGAGTTCAATACCCCCCTTGATGATCTTTTTCCCGAGATCACTCGATTCCGGATTTTTCAGGAATATATGGTCATTTACCTGTATACTTAAGTTTGATAAAAGATCTTGCATTTTGATAATATTAATTACAACAATAATAGTAACGCTATTAATATTGTAAATGTTTCAATTATTTTTGTTTTTATGTCTTTTGTCTATGATGGATTCAGAAAATTTCGATTATTAGTTTATCAGAAATCCCCGGTTTTTCAAGATATAGCTACTTAATACAGCCTGATCGATCAATAAAAACCCCCTGTTTTGACTATTTAGAATAGATAATTTGAATATGAATATTACATATGTTTATAAAAAAGTTAATGTAAAAGCCTGATAAGCAAATGAATTTATTATCTTTTGGAAGGATTTTCATTTTTTACTATTTATAAGTACCAATCATGAAGAAGAATCATTTTTTACATAAAGAAGACTCCATCAGTACACATCGAAGAAACTTTCTAAAACAAAGTATGTTACTGGGATCTTCAATCCTGATATACGGGGCATGTGAGCAGGAAAAAGAAGAAGTGCCTCTCTTTGCCGGTGAGGAAATTCCCCCGGAAAGTTTGCTTGGTGGATTGAAAAAAGTCGATGGCCCGGATTATTTAAAAAATGCCTTGTGGTATGAAGGCGAAAATACAGGGGATGGTATTTCCTTCAGTTTTCCAGTTGGGAGCCTGATTGGTCAGAAATATATTACAGCGGATATGCTGGCATATGGTACACATATGATCAAATTCAGGATGATTTTGCAGGAAGGGGAAGATGGCCCGGCATTTAGTTTTACATTTGGCGTGCTGAATCAATGTTCTCTGAGGATAAGGTTACCTCTAAGTCTGGTTGATCAGAACCGTTGGGGAATTGACCGCGAGGGAGCATTTCTGAAACCGAGATGCGGCGGTGACAGGGTTGACCTTGGAAAGGTTGATAGAATGCGACTGCTTATATCAAGGAAAAGTTCACAGATATCCAGATTCTGTCTTACGCCATTTCAATATACTGCAGATGAAGTTCCCCTCATAGAACATCCGAAATTACCTAAAGGGAAACTGATCGATGAAATTGGGCAGAGTACCATACATGAGTGGCAGGGGAAGACCAAAGATCCGGAAACCATGAAGTCCAATCTTCGGTCACGGTTAGAAAAGGCCAATCATACATGGCCGGAGCATATGTCGAAGTGGGGTGGCTGGATAGACAAACAACTGGATGAAGGTACCGGTTATTTCAGAGTGCATAAAGATGAAGACCGGTGGTGGTTAATCGATCCTGACGGATATTACTTCTGGTCTGCAGGAATTGATTGTATCCGGGTGGATACCACAGCAGATTATTATTTGCTGGAAGATGCACTTACCTGGGCGCCTTCAAAAGAAGGGGATTATAAGGATATGTTCAGCATGAGGGGAACCCATCCCCATATAAATTATCTGGCAGCTAACTTTATTAAGACTTTTGGAGCGGAGGGTTGGAGAAGTACCTGGGCAAAAATAGCGCTTGATGAGTTGACAAGATTGAGGTGTAATACAGTTGGGAACTGGTCTGAATGGGAATATGCCAGTAAAGCGGGTTTTCCTTATGTAAGACCGATGAGTTTCAGACCTTCCCGCGTAAATCTTCTATACCGCGATTTTCCGGATGTGTATGATGCGGCTTTTGAAGAGGATGCTATGGATTATGCGCAAGTCTTGAAAGAGACAAGAAATGATTCCGCCCTTATAGGATATTTTATGATGAATGAACCTACCTGGGCATTTTCTTCAGAATTGCCGGCAGTGGGGATGCTTTACAATACTGATTCCTGCCAGACGAGATCAGCATTAAAGAAATACCTGGAAAGAAGATACAGGACGGATGAGGAGTTTGCTTCTGCCTGGGAAATGAATGTCAGCCTTGATTCTATCGAAAAAGGAAAATGGACCCAGCGTTTCACAAAGAATGCACTGACCGACCTGGAGTCCTTCAGTCAGATCATGGTAGAAAAGTATTTTACTGCATTATCCCGGGCTTGCCGTGAAGCCGATCCAAATCATCTGAACCTGGGGATCAGGTACGCGGGTGTCCCTCCAAAATGGGCTGTAAAAGGAATGCAATCTTTTGATGTATTCAGTATGAACTGCTACATGGAGAAGGTGCCAAGAGACCAGACGGAGGAGATCCATAACCTGCTCAATATGCCGGTTATAATCGGAGAATGGCATTTCGGAGCATTGGATGTGGGTTTGCCTTCCTCCGGCATAGGTCATGTTAAGTCTCAAACAGATCGTGGTAAAGCTTACAGGGTATATATCGAGGATGCTGCAGCCAATCCCTATTGTATCGGTACCCACTGGTTTACTTTATATGATCAATCTGCCCTTGGCAGGTTTGATGGTGAAAACTATAATATTGGATTTCTGGATGTATGCAATACGCCTCATACCGCCATCTGTAATGCAGCCATTATGAGCCATGAGGCTATATATGAAATTGCCTCAGGTACCATCACACCATATAGTGATGCGCCGGAATATCTGCCGAAATTGTTTTAGCTCTCTGGCGTGGATACCCGATGATTTGATTATGATGCATAAACCGAAATAGTTACCAATACTTTTTAAATATTGTCTAATTATTTTGTCAGACTGTCAGAATATGAACCACCAGGATAATGAATTATTTATGCCGTAGATGTTATTAAAAACTAGTCAATTTTGTTTATAACTTGTAGTTGTTAATGCGAACCGTATTCTTTCTTTTAGCAATCATACTTATACCCGGCCTTATTTCTTCCACATCCATGGCTCAACATATTAATCCCTGGAAGCAATCTCCTGATTTCTATTTTCTGGGTTATCTTGATATTTTTTATGCCTATGACTTTAATCAACCGGAATCTGGTGTCAGACAACCATTTTTCTATAATCATAACAGGCATAATCAATTCAATTTAAATCATGGCATCCTTGGATTTGAAATAAGCAATCCTAAATACCGGGTCGGTCTTGGATTACATACCGGTACCTATCCCATCGATAACTATTCAGATGAACCAGGTGTATTAAAAAACATATATGAAGCCTATATCGGACTGGCATTGAACAAAAAGAACAATTTATGGCTGGATGCAGGTATTTTTGAATCGTTTATTGGATTTGAAAGCCCGATTTCAATAGATAAATGGACCTTGACAAGATCGCTTTGTGCAGAAAATGTACCTTATTTCCTAACTGGTGCCAAAATCACCTATGAGGTCAATGACAGGTGGCAAATATTGGGATCCATTCTTAATGGATGGCAAAGGATCCAACCTGTACAGGGTAATTCTTTATCTTCATTTGGGACCCAGGTCTTATTTAATCCAAATAACAGGTTCACTTTCAATTGGAGTACATTTATTGGAACCGATGACCCGGACTCCACCCGCCGCATGCGATATTTCAATGATTTCTACGCCATAATGGACATATCTGATAAGCTTGAGCTATTTGCCGGCATTGACATAGGTTTTCAGCAGGCTTCAAAAGGAAGTTCCACATACAATAACTGGCATGCCGTGACGCTGATCCTTAAATATGAAATATCAGAAAAATGGGCCATGGCCTTCCGGGGAGAGAACTATGTAGACCGCCATGATGTGATGATCGAATCGGATACTCCAAATGGTTTTGATACTTCAGGGTTGTCATTAAACGGGGATTTCAAGCCAATCCCCAACCTGGCCTGTAGAATGGAAGTCAGATGGCTCAACAGCGTGGATGAAATATTTACAAAAGAGGATGGCTTTACAAAAAATAACTTATTTGTCGTAGCTTCAGCAGCCTATAAACTGCGTAAGCAAATTAAATGATAAAATGTTCCGGGAGGAGAAGTGGCATATGTATGTCTGGATATGGAAGGCTGTAGTTATTATACTAGGGATTACATCCCTGGCCTCCGGATTGCTTAAAACCCCGGGCTTCTGGTCGAGTTATCTTCTCGATATTACAGGGCCGGCCTGGGGATACGTGCTCCTCAGGGCGCAGTACAAGACCCGAGACTCTGGTTTTCTTTCTGTAAGGTTTAG
>CBDUCT010000130.1:0-8885 GCA_965365715.1 uncultured Cyclobacteriaceae bacterium
TTGGGAAAGAAATAAAACATGGAAAACAGGATCGGCATCTGTAATAGCAGAGGTATACACCCACTGATCGGGTTGACGCCTACCTGCCTGTATAATGTCATCTGTTCTGCCTGCGCTTTCTGCATATCTCCATCGTGCTTTTCTTTTATGGCATCCAGTTCAGGTTTTAAGACCTTCGTTTTTGCCATGGATATATAAGATTTATAGGTCAATGGGAAAAGCAGGATCTTAATAAAGATTACCAGCAGTATTATGATGATCCCGTAATTGGCTATATACCTGTCCAGAAAATTAAATGTTGGGATGATCAGGAATTTGTTCACCAGGTTCACCGGCGGCCATCCCAGATAGATATTCTTTGAAAATCCGGGAGCAACTTTTTTCAATACCTGGTAGTTGTTTGGGCCATAATAATACTTATTCATTGTAGTGTTACCTTCCAGCTGGATGTTGGTCTTAATCAGGCCAGCCTTGACTGTTGTCGTGTCCAGGTTATTTGGATCTGTCATCACCACGGCACCCTGAAGCGGTTTGCCACCAATAATCCCTGTGGTGAAGAACTTTTGTTTAAAGCTTATCCAGCTTACTGCTTCATTCAGGGTTGCCTCTTCCGGGTCGGATGAGGATTCACTCAGATCATCAAAATCACCCAATGCCGTATAGTAATTGATGGTTGTTTTCATCTGGCTGGTTTTGAGATCTTTCTCAAATTTCTTCAGGTTGTTAACCCATGTAAAGGCTATCCGGTCATTTCTCAACTGGTTTTTTAAACCATCGAGAGATATCGATTGTGTTATCGTATAAGTATTCCCGGGAATTTTATATGATTTCACAACGTACTGGTTCAAATTATCCTTCGCCACAAATTGTATTTCAAGGGAATCTTTACCGGAAACCTTTGAAGCAGATATTTCAGGTGTATAATAGACCTGGTTGATGTCCAGTGGGCCCGATTGTGTTTCAATTATTTCACTTATGGCACTGCTCTTTTTGTCCAGCAGAATGAGTGGCTCCTTGGCAGCCGTTTCAAACTCTTTAAGTTCAACACTGGAAATACTGCCTCCCAGGGTTGAGAAAGTGAATATGGCCACATCGTTTTCTATCGATACTTCTTTTTCCTCACCATTCAGAATTTCTGCAAATGGTCCTTGAGTTCCAGTTTCAGAAGAATCCTGTTGTATATCCTGTTCAGCTTCTGCCTGTAAGGTTTGAGTTTGTACCTCAGGCTCCTGTTGCGAAACAGGATCCTGATCAGGTGTTGTCATTTCAACTGGATTTTCTATCGGGGGTTCTTCAGTCGGTTTTGGAGCGAAGAAATAAAAATAAACGAGTAATAGCCCTGAGATCAGTACTAAACCCGTTACTTGGTTTTTATCCATAATCAGGTATTGATTAATTTGCCGTTTTCAACTTTGCTTTTTTTATACTTTAAAGAAGCGGCTACAAATTTAACAAATAATGGATGAGGATTTAGTACTGTGCTTTTTAATTCTGGATGAAATTGAGTTCCTATATACCATGGGTGGTCAGCTAATTCTATGATCTCTACCAGGCTTGAATCGGGATTTATCCCAGAAAATATCATTCCATTTTCTTCGAATTGCTCAAAATACTTGTTGTTAAACTCGTATCTATGTCTGTGTCTTTCACTTATATTTTCTTTTTTATAAATAGAATGGACCTTTGTATGGGGAGTCACCTTACAGGGATAAGCGCCTAATCTCATGGTGCCTCCCTTCATGGTAATACTTTTTTGTTCTTCCATAAGATCTATTACCGGATCCGGTGTCTTGGGATCTACCTCAGTAGAGGCAGCATCCTTTAACTCCAGGACATTCTGGGCAAACTCAATTACAGCACATTGCATACCCAGGCATATGCCAAAGAAAGGTACTTTATTTTCTCTTGCATAACGGGCAGCTTCAATTTTACCCGGAATTCCTCTTTCTCCAAAACCGGGAGCGATCAGCATGGCATCCAGGTGATCCAGTTTCTTATTTATATCCTCTGGGCTCAGAGATTCTGAACTTATCCATTCAATATTAACCTTGCATTCATTCACGGCACCGGCCTGAATGAATGATTCATTGATCGATTTATATGCATCATGCAATTCCACATATTTTCCAATCAGGCCTATGGTAACTTCCTCCTGTGGATTTTTAAGTTTTCCTAAAAACTCTTTCCATTGATCGAGATTGGGATCCTTAAAATTATTTATGTTGAGTTTTTCCAAAACACGTTCATCAAGCTTTTCCTTACGAAGTTTGATGGGGACATCATATATAGTCTCCACATCGATGGATTCAATTACGGAATTTATTGAGACGTTACAGAATAGCGCAATTTTTCTTCTGATATCCGTGGGAAGCGGGTATTCTGCCCGGCATACCAGAATGTCAGGCTGGACTCCTGCCTCAAGAAGTTGTTTCACAGAGTGTTGTGTGGGTTTGGTCTTGAGTTCTCCTGAGGATTTCAGATAGGGAACCAGGGTCAGGTGAATGACCAGATGATTATGAGGTCCCAGGTCCTGTCTGGCTTGCCTGACGGCTTCCACAAATGGGAGGGATTCTATATCACCAACACATCCACCAATTTCGGTAATGATCACATCATATTCTCCGGTTTCTCCAAGAAGGTAAAAATTCCTTTTTATTTCGTCGGTTATATGTGGAATTACCTGGACTGTTTTCCCAAGAAATTCACCTTGTCTTTCCTTGGTGATCACATTATGGTATATCCTGCCGGTGGTCACATTGTTGGCCTGGGAGGTGTGTACATTCAGGAAACGCTCATAATGACCAAGGTCCAGGTCAGTTTCTGCACCATCTTCTGTTACATAGCATTCCCCATGTTCGTATGGGTTTAAAGTGCCTGGATCTACATTTATATATGGATCAAACTTTTGAATTGTGACGGACAGGCCTCTGGCCCTCAGCAATTTTCCAAGCGATGATGCGACGATTCCTTTTCCTAGTGATGATGTCACTCCTCCGGTGACAAAGATGTATTTTGTGGGACCCATAAGCAAAAAGTAGTTTAGTACCTATGGGATACAAATTTATGATTTATAATTGAATATATTGGTGGTGTCTGGTTAAAATTGCAATAATTTTTTAATAAGGCATTATTATTGATAAATTAAAAATTATTAACCTTTTTAAGTGCATTATTAAAAAAATATCACAAATATTTTATTGTTAAATTTGCCTGTGAAAGACAGCAGTGACTGAGATAAAGAAATATGATAAGGTTTTGGACCAGAATCCTGTTTTCAGGGAAATTGGTCGCGTGGCGGATCAGATGGGTATGGAAACATACGTCGTCGGTGGATTTGTGCGGGATTATTTCCTTAACAGGAGGGATGAGTATTTTGATATTGATATCGTAACTGTTGGCAGCGGTATAAAGCTGGCCCAAAATGTGGCCCGGCATTTTGGTAAAGAAAAGGCTTTGCAAGTGTTTAGGAATTTCGGTACGGCTATGTTCCGCCTTAAGAACACAGAAATTGAATTCGTGGGAGCCCGTAAGGAATCCTATAACAGGGATTCAAGAAAACCTGTTGTAGAAGATGGAACACTTCAGGACGACCAGAACAGGAGGGATTTTACCATAAATACAATGGCCTTTGGGCTGAATAAAGCCAATTACGGAGATTTGATCGATCCGTTTCAAGGGATGAAAGACCTTCAAAAGAAACAGATAAAAACGCCCCTTGATCCAGATATTACTTTTTCAGATGATCCTCTGCGTATGATGCGGGGAATACGCTTTGCAGCTCAGTTGAATTTTGATATTACCCCGGATACTTTTGATGCCATAATAAAGAATGCCGAGCGGATCAAAATTGTTTCACAGGAGCGGATCATTGCCGAGCTTGAAAAAATAATAATGACAGATAAGCCTTCCTATGGTTTCAAGTTACTTTTTCATTCTGAACTCCTGAAATATATATTCCCGGAAATGGTTGACCTTTATGGTGTGGAAAAGATAAAGGGTAATGCCCATAAAGATAACTTTTATCATACCCTTAAGGTACTGGATAATGTTTCTAAGAGGTCCAGGGACCCATGGCTTCGCTGGGCAGCCATTATGCACGATATTGCCAAACCTATAACCAAAAGATATGATGATAAGGCGGGCTGGACTTTCCATGGTCATGAGGAAATCGGCGCAAGAATGGTCCCAAGGCTGTTCCGGCGCCTTAAATTGCCCCTTCATGATAAAATGCGTTTTGTTCAGAAACTGGTAAGACTGCATCTCAGGCCAATTGCCCTGGTGAGTAGTTCCATCACCGATTCTGCTGTGCGAAGACTGGTATTTGAGGCAGGAGATGATATCGATAAGCTCATGGTGCTCTGCAAAGCTGATATAACCTCCAAAAATCCTGAAAAGGTTAAGAGGTATTTGAATAACTTTGAGAAAGTTGAGAAAAAAATCCTGGAAGTAGAGGAAAAGGATAAACTTCGAAATTTTCAACCACCAGTAAAAGGGGAGGAGATTATGAAGATCTTCAATATCCCACCGGGCAGGGAAGTTGGAATAATAAAAAATGAGATAAAAGAGGCCATTCTTGATGGCAAAATAGAGAATAACCATTCAGCAGCAAAAAAATACATGCTGGAATTGGGAAAAGGATTAGGTTTGAAAACAGAAAGCAAATAATAAAATGAAAACTATAATGAAAAAAGTGATTTTAGGTGTTACTGTATGGATTTTAATGTTAGTCATGATCCAGGCAGTACAGGCCCAGGAAGAAGCGCAAGCTCAACAACAGATAGACATTCGTCAAACCATGGTCTACAGAATGCAGAAAGGAATATATCAAAGAGCTGTTAAATACAGCGATATAAATGCAGCTATTAATGCCCTGTATAATATCTGTATCCTGGAACCACAAAATGATTCCATTCTTTATGCATTGGCATATATTTATTTCGATAACCAGAGATACTTCTCGGCAACCTTAACCCTGAACGATGTGCTCTTACTAAATCCGAATAATGTACAGGCATTGGAAATGCGTGCTGTTTCCCTGGAGCAGGTTGGTGCGATTGATAAATCCCTGGAGGATTATGAAACTCTGTATCTCAGGGAAAATAACATAAACTTTTTATATAAGATGGCCATTCTTCAGTATCAGTTAAAAAGATATAAGGAGAGTAAAACCAATATTGATATTATGTTGACCAAAACTGAATCTGATGAGATAAAGATATATTTTCCGGATGAAAACGAAAACGACCAGGAAGTTGTATTGAGGGCCAGTCTGCATAACCTTAAAGGGCTTATTGCAAAAGAAGAAGGAGATACCACTGAAGCCAGGAAACAATTCGGAATTGCACTTGAAGTCCAGTCCGACTTCTATCTGGCCAAGAAGAATTACGAGGAACTATCCAACTGATCCGGAAAGAAATAGAAAAGATGCACGAGGCAGTGAGGATTTCTGCAGGGGAAATACCTTTTCTGGCATTGAATTGCAACCCTTGGGATTTTCCCATGTCTTTATGGTGACATTTAATTAAAACGGGATTGGAACTTGCTAAACAGAATGTTTTAATAAAAGCGTGTATTAGTGGCGACAGATCCGCACAATATGCACTTTATAAACAATATTCAAAGGCAATGTACAATATTTGTTATAGAATTACGAATGACCCTGACGATGCAAAAGATGTTTTGCAGGAAGCCTTTTTAAGTGCATTTAATAATTTAAGCTCTTTTAAAGGTGAATCCTCATTTGGTGCCTGGCTAAAAAGAATCGTGGTCAATTCCTCTATAAATCATGTTAAGAAGAACAAAATATTGTCTACTTCCCTTGACGGACATGATGTCGAGCATGAAGTACCTGTCCAGGACCATGAAATCATACTTGAAATAGACCGGATCAAAGAAGCTCTGCAACAACTACCGGATGGTTTTCGTACCGTACTGTCACTTTACCTGTTTGAAGGGTACGATCATCGGGAAATATCGGATATATTGGACATCTCGGAATCCACATCCAAATCTCAATATAACCGCGCAAAGAAACGATTAAGAGAAATTTTAAAGGAAAGAGTGTATGTCGATGGATAATCTGGAAAAATATATTAAAGAGAACAGGGCGTCATTTGACGATAAAAAGCCTCCTGAAGATGCCTGGCATAATATCAATGACCGGCTTGATAACAATGATACCAGAGTGGTTCCGATAAGTACTTATCTCTGGCGTGCAGCCGCTATCGTGCTTTTCGCCGCAGTAATTTGGTTAATTATGGATCGTTCCGAAAGGGGGGATACAATTGCAGGGACAAATGAGTTGATCAATGAAAATGAAATTGCTTTCAATGATGTGGAAACATTTTATATAAATGAGATAGAAACGAAACAAAGTCTGATAATTCAATTTGTTGCGGATAATCCTGAATTGGATAAAGATCTTCTTGGAGAAATTGATCAGTTGGATTCAACATATCAGGTGTTGAAATCAGCAGCAGAGATAGGACAGAGCGAAAGGATACTTGATGCCATGGTCCTCAATCTTCAAATGAGAATAGATATTTTGAATCAGCAATTAGAAGTGCTGGAAAAAATCAAAAACATAAAGGAAAATGAAAAAGTTAGTATTTAAACAATACCTCCCATTCTTGCTTGTTGTCATATTTTCTGCAGGCAGTGTTTTGGCCCGTGCAGAAAGTGAAAAGCGCAGGTCGATCAACAAGAGCTATCAGGTCAGTGGATCGACTATGATAAAGCTCTCTAATTCATTTGGGAAAATGCACGTGGAAACATGGGATAAAAACGAAGTAAAAATTGATATTGAAATTATAGCCAGGGCATCCAACGATGACCGTGCTCAGAATCTTCTGGATAAAATAGATGTTCAAATTGATGATGACAATCCATCAAGCAGCCTGTCATTTGTGACCTCTATTGGAAATAATAAATCCGGAAGGAATACCTCTTTTGAGATAAATTATGATGTGAGCATACCAAAAACCAATTCCCTGGATCTCAAAAACAGCTTTGGAGATGCCTATCTTGGAGACATGACAGGCGATGTGGACCTCAATGTACAATACGGGAATCTGAAAGCCGGGAAATTAACAGGCGATTGTGATGTAAAATTATCTTTTGGAAGTGGATTCAGTGAAATTGATGAAATTGAAAAAGGCGACCTCAAAGTAAGTTATTCCAAATTAGGCGTCGAGGAAATGGGTGATATGGATGTCCATAGCTCGTTTTCCACCTTTGAAATTGAAAAAGTCAGATCTATGGACCTGATAGCTAAATACGGGGAAGTTGAAATCGAAGAAATCGATGTTCTGGAAGCGGATGTTAATTTTTCAGGATTTGAATTGGAAAAGGTTAATAAATCCCTTGTACTTGACATTGACTACGGGGGATCCGTGGATATCGGCCTCGATAAAAGCGCGAAGCTTCTGGATATTAAAAGCAGTTTTGGTCCGGTGAATATAAATCTTGATCCGGACATCAATGCCAGTGTTGAAGCCAGCATGAGTTTCTGTAATTTGAGATATGATGAAGATCAGATCGAGTTCAGTAAGATCATAAAAGACAATACTTCGAGCAAGTATGAAGGGAAAATGGGATCAGGGGCCGGAACCATCATAAAGATAGTTTCCAAATACGGGAATGTCCGTCTTGATTAGGAAACATTGCCTGTTCGTGAAAATTTTCCAGAAATAAGCGGATAAAATCTAACAGAAGATCTCTGATGAAGATTAATCAGAATCTGTCCTTTAATATCACTTCTTCCTTCTCAGAGTCATGAAGTCTCCCATCCTCACATTTGAGGATCCTGGCAGGATGGTTCTTTATCAGGCTGTAATTATGAGTCGCCATTACTATGGCTGTTCCACTTTTATTTATTTCCAGAAAGAGTTTATATATGCCATTGGATACTTCGGGATCGAGGTTGCCTGTCGGTTCATCAGCCAAAAGGATCAAGGGTTCATTGATCAGGGCCCGGGCGATAACTACCCTCTGCTGCTCGCCCCCGGAAAGTTGATGGGGCATTTTATTATCTACTGATCCTAGTCCTACCCGCATCAATACCTCAGCCATCCTTGATTTCATCTTTGATTTTTCTTTCCAGCCGGTAGCTTTCATTACGAAGAACAGGTTTTCCGAAACTGTCCGGTCGTTGAAAAGCTGAAAATCCTGGAAAATTATACCAAGTTTTCTTCTCAGAAAGGGTACCTCACTCCTTTTGATAGTTTTAATATCAAATCCAGCCACCTGAACCTCACCTAATCGAAGGGGAAGGTCAGCATAAAGGGTTTTCAGTAGAGAGGATTTCCCGCTCCCTGTACGGCCAACCAGAAAGACCAGTTCGCCTTTTGATATATCGAAGTTGACATCAGTAAGAATGGTATTGTTTTCCTGAAAAATTGAGGCTTCTTTAACCCGCACTATCGGATCTGAGGAAAAAGTCATATTATAATTCCAGTTTTTGTAATTTGCCAAAGGGTAACTCCTCCACCAATGCTTCAAATTCTTTTTCTTTTCCTTCCAGGCCAAACTTCTCAAGTCTTGTAAAAGGCCTTCCCGGTTTATAGCTGAAATATCCTATCAGGATAAAATCATCATCCCTTATTTGAACATAATTGGGGATCTTCTTTTTCCCTTTAACCTTTATAATGTACATAAGTTCTTTTTTCAATAGTAACCATTTAATTGAAAATTGGTTTAATCCCTCTATTAATGATCACCACTAAACACAACAGATCTATAAAAGAATGATTAATTAGGTCTGAAATTAAAGTGTTGAGGTAAAGATGGAAAAAAGTAAGGAGAAATAAAAAGGCAAATCGGATATCGCACCGCTACAACCATCTACCCTTGCTTCCTTCCGGACCTGGGGGAGTTCGATAGGAGCT
>CBDUCT010000131.1:0-8881 GCA_965365715.1 uncultured Cyclobacteriaceae bacterium
CAGGTTGGTAGATACACCTACCGCAGACAAGACCACACCGACGGTTAATTCCTCCTCACCTTTTGGTGTTTTTACGGAAACCTTACACTGTTTACCTTTTGTATCGACGGATGTAACTTCTGAATTGAGCATCACCTTTATGCCTGATTTTTTATAGGCTCTTTCCAATTGCTTGGAAACCTCCTCATCTTCGAGAGGCACCAGATGCGGCAGAAACTCAACCACGGTAACTTCAGTCCCGATGGAATTATAGAAATACGCGAACTCAGTCCCAATAGCGCCTGATCCTACGACAACCATTGATTTTGGCTGTTTCTCCAGCGACATGGCCTTACGGTATCCAATGATCTTCTTACCGTCGATCGGTAAATTAGGCAACTCTTTAGAGCGGCCTCCCGTAGCAACGATAATATAGTTGGCAGAATATTCCGTGGTTGCTCCGGAATCATCGGTTACACCGACTTTCTTATTGGAAAGCACTTTCCCGAATCCATTTATGACCTCAATTTTATTTTTCTTGAATAAGAACTGGACACCTTTACTCATGTTGCCTGCCACGTCCCGGCTTCTCTTAACCATAGCAGAAAAATCAGCTTTGGATGTTCCCACTTCAATCCCATAATCTCCGGCATGTTTTATATACTCATATACCTGGGCACTTTTCAATAAAGCTTTTGTAGGAATACATCCCCAGTTTAGACAAACGCCTCCAAGACTTTCCATCTCAACAACGCCAACTTTCATTCCAAGCTGGGAAGCCCTGATCGCGGCTACATAACCACCCGGGCCACTGCCGATAACTATTAAATCATATGATGCCATATTCTTATTATTAAATTTCATACAAAAATAATTGAAAATGTTGTTAATGAAAGCGAATGCTCTCTAAGGATTCAAGAAATTATTTATTTTCCCGGGAAGGGAGTCATATCAAAAGATATAAGAGGTAAAAGATTCGCACATAAGGATAAATCCCGGACATGAAAAAATCAGGTTATACGCGGGTGATCATTCTGTACTTTTAAAAGTCACTAATGATCATGATGTTTGAGAAGACTACATGCTATCCGGATATTTATAATCAGATACATGGTTTTTAAATTTGGGGTGTGAGTCCTGTTATTAAATAGTTATATTTGGTGTTTCGAAAAAAAAACAAATTATTACGCCAAGTTTAAACTAATTAGTAAATCAGAATATTATGAAGTTACTCGAAGGTAAAACAGCCCTGATTACAGGAGCTTCAAGAGGTATAGGTAAGTCCATTGCCATAACTTTTGCACAACATGGAGCCAACGTGGCATTTACTGATCTGGAGGTAAATGATGCAGCCAAGGCTGTAGAAGATGAAATAAATGTTTTGGGGGTAAAAGGAAAAGCTTATGCCTCGGATGCCAGCTCTTTCCAGGGTTCGGAGGAAGTTGTTAACGAGATCCTGAAAGATTTTGACCGGATAGATATATTAGTAAATAATGCGGGTATTACAAGAGACACTCTGTTGATGCGTATGACTGAGGAACAATGGGATATGGTCATAAAGATAAATCTCAAATCCGCCTTTAATCTAACCAAAGCAGTCCAGAGAATCATGCTGAAACAAAGGTCAGGGTCCATTATAAATATGAGCTCTGTAGTTGGTGTAAAAGGCAATGCCGGACAGGCAAATTATGCAGCATCAAAAGCCGGCATGATAGGTTTTACCAAGTCTGTTGCTCTGGAGTTTGGTTCAAGAAATATCAGGTGTAATGCAATCGCTCCTGGCTTTATCGAAACGGAAATGACTGCTGTTCTTGATGAAGAGGTGGTTAAGAAATGGGTAGAGGCGATACCACTTCGACGTAGTGGGACACCTGACGATGTGGCTAACTGTGCAGTTTTCCTTGGCTCGGACCTGTCTGCCTATATGACCGGTCAGGTATTCCAGGTTGATGGTGGAATGTTAACATAATTTGAAAAAAGTATACCGGATCTTAAACTAAGAATTGTGGATAATCGGATTTTATTTGAATTTTCTCCATGGTTCGTTTTACTCTGCATTCTCATGGGTCTGGTTTACGCTTTTCTTTTATACAATCGAAAGAATCCCTGGGGAAAAATACCATCTATTGTACTTGCCGGAATCAGGTTCCTGACGGTAACTCTGATTGCATTTTTACTGCTGGGCCCCCTAATACGACACATACAAAATACAATTATTGAGCCAACCTATGTAGTAGCAGTAGATAACAGCCTTTCTATTCCCGAAACATATGCCGAACAGGATTTCAACCGGCTAATCACTGATCTCGATGAAACGGTTGCAGCTTTACCCGCTAAGAATCAGAATTTGAAAATTGTTGACCTGGCAGGTAATGATTATTCATCGATAAAGGATATAAAATTTGATGAAACTTCCACTGATCTGAATAGAGTACTTCATAAAATTGAAAATGAATACGAGGGCAGGAACCTTGCCGGTGTGATTCTTATCTCTGACGGGATCTATAACCTGGGATCCTCCCCGATATATTCTAATTTTGGATTCCCGGTTTACAGCATAGGAATTGGTGATACGACTGAAAAGGAAGATATTATCCTTAAATACCTAAATCATAACAAAATAGTATACCAGGGTAATAAATTTGTTTTACAGGCTGAAATATATAATAAAGGATATCGTGGTAATACCATCTCAGTTGATATCCTGAAGAAAGGGGTTATACTTCAAAGTCAGATCCTGCAAATCGATACGGATAATGGCCTGAACATTCTGGAGTTTGAACTGGAGGCAGAAGAAAGTGGCATGCAGAGATATGAAGTTATCGTAAATCCCTTAAGCTCAGAGTTTTCAATAGATAACAACAGGCTGGATGCATTTATAGAAGTGGTCGAGGGGAAGGAAAAGATATTAGTTCTTGCAAGTGCCCCACACCCTGATCTTAAGGCATTGAAAAGTATTATCGAGAAAAATGATAATTATGAGATCGAAACGGTTATCCCGGGCTTTAATAATAAAAATGAGGAGAAATTTGATCTCGTAATTCTGCATCAGCTCCCAGACAACAGAAATACCTATTCAGCTGAAATACAGGAGATCATTAATGAGGGGACTCCTGTATTATTCATACTGGGATCAAGGACAAATTTCAACAGATTCAATGCCACCAACCGGACTATGAGCATCAAACCCCTTCGGAATCAGAAGGATAATGTATTTGTTTCATTAAATTCAACCTTCAGCCTTTTCAATCTTGATGAAAGTTTTAAAAACATCTATTCGGATCTGCCGCCCATTCCCGTTCCATTCGGGGAATACACCCTGAAGGGTGAATCCGAAATTGTATTATACCAGCGAATTGGAAAGATCACATCTCAAAAGCCATTGCTCATAATAAATAAAAACCCCAATGTAAAAGAAGCATTGCTGGCCGGAGACGGCATATGGAAATGGCGCTTGAATGAATATCTTTTTACCAATGAATTTGCCGGGGTGGATAATTTATTTAACAAAGTCGTCCAATACCTGAGCGCCAAAGAAGACAGAAGGAAATTCAGGGTCTACCCACTTAGAACTGAAAACTGGGATAATGAACCGGTTATTTTTGAAACTGAAATATATAATGATATTTATGAGAAGATATATGATCAGAAAATTGACCTAAGACTGAGTGATGAGGAAAACAACCAGTATGACTATTCATATATAATCAGCCAGGCAAACAGTCAGTTCAAGATCAGCGGATTAAAGCCGGGGGTTTATTCATATAGTGCTAAAACCCTTCAGGATGGAAAGAACACTAACAGTGAGGGTATGTTCGCCATCAAGAAACTTCTGGTAGAAATCTCCAATCTTAAAGCTGATTTCAATTTATTGAGTGAACTTTCAAGAAGGTCATCCGGAAAGTCCTATACAAAAACTGATATGAATATTCTTTCCCAGGATATCGAATCTTCTAATCCCAGGTCATTAATATACAGTTCTGAAAACTACCTGGCCATCATTAACCTGAAATGGATCTTTTTTCTGATCCTCTTCTTAATATCGGTTGAATGGGGTATCAGGAAATACCTTGGTGGCTATTAATTAAACCGGATGTCAAACTATAAAACATATAAGATACTCATACTTTTTTTCTGGATTAATGCACTCATCCATGTCTTGTCCATTTTTCTAAACCTATACCTGTTGACCCTGATTACAAAACCTTTGATCATGCCCATTCTGGCAGGGGTGTTTTTTTTCAAAACCAGGGATATTGAGCGGCAAGTCCCCGTGTCTTACCTCTATCTGGCCATGCTATTTTCATTTTTCGGGGATGTTCTGTTGATGTTTATGGATCAGGGGGAGATCTGGTTTAGCACAGGATTAGCCGCATTCCTCCTTGCTCAAGTCTTTTATAGCATTACTTACAGGCATTACCGATATGAAAAGTCAAATGTTTCCGGAAAGGCCATTAAAATGATTTATTCATTAATTATTATTACTTATGCCGTTATTTTATGGATTAACCTGTACCCTCATCTCGGAGATATGTTACTTCCTGTAACCCTGTATACTTTAACAATCCTCGTAATGGTAATTATGGCCATTTTCCGCGATAATCGTACTTCGAGATTGAGCTTTTATCTTGTCTTTTCCGGTGCTGTGATTTTCCTGATCTCGGATTCCATGATAGCCATCAACAAATTCATGGCGCCTGTTCCATATGAAAGGCTGCTTGTTATCAGCACATATATGATCGCACAATTTCTGATTATAAGCGGATTGGCCGAACATTTAAATCTCAAAAAGGATCAGGCGTAAAAAATCGGGCTGGCGCAAAAGTAAAAGAGGCTGCTCTTCAAACAGCCTCCTAAAACCAAAATCATATTTTCCCGGGAGTGCGGATCAATAAGGTTTTACCTTTCCACTCCCTGAAACGTTACTTCTTATCTTGTCAGGATCACCCTTATAATAGACACTTCCGCTACCACTGATATTTGCCTCGAGCGAATCGCCCACATTTATCTTACATTTCCCGGAACCACTAATTTTTACAGAGTAATGATCTGCTTCCATATCCAAAGCATCTAGATTTCCTGAACCACTAATGGAGACTTCAGCCCGGTCGGCCGATCCGGACACCTTAATATTTCCAGATCCGCTGATTTTCTGTGTAAGGTCATCAGCTTCAAGGTCCAGTTCAATTCTTCCTGAACCACTTACACTCAGATAGAGATCATCCGATTCAATGGTATTTTCTCCATATATCTTCCCGGATCCCCCCAGTGAAACAGAAGAAACTTCAGGCATGGTGAGATAGGCTGTTACCCGGTCCCGGCCAAAGCTCCATCCTTTATTATTCCTGTATTTTATTACAAGTTTACCATTTTTGACTTCGGTAATAACATCTTCCAGGTCATCATCATCACCTTTTAATTCCAGACTGAAGGTACTCCCTTGTTTAAGATAAAGATCCCCTGATATCCCCATTGAGACCTCATCAAATCCATCGACCTGCCTGGTTTCGCTTTGGGCTATAGTCTCAATGGAGAGGATCATAAAAAATATGATCATAGAAATAAAAATGCTGTTTTTCATAATGTTTATTTTATACGCGACTATTTATTAATATAGATTCTATCAGTATTTTCTGGCCCTTTTGAAGAATTAATCCGATACATTCACCCGAAGTATATTTAATAGACTTACTCTCATCAATAAATGAAAAATTAAAACTATCCAGATCATTTACAGTGATATAGATATTTATATTGTTTTCTTCAATATTCAGAAAACTGAATATCCCTGCAAGAAAAGTCCTTTTATGTTCAGTAATGTTAACGAAACCATCATGGATTGAGGTTTCAATCCTTAATAATTTTTTAGCCGGACCTTCCATTAAAATATGTTCACCCTCACCTTCGACAAAAAAAACATTACAATTTATGTCAATTGACAACTGTTTAATTCCTTTAATTTCCTTAATGCTGGATGCAATACTTTCTTCTTCATCCAATTGAAAATTAAATTGATAAAAAATCAGAAAACAAGTAATAATCCCAAGAATTGAATAAATATAAATTTCCCGCTTCATGATGAGTAGGTTGCTTCCTATACATATAGATGATCAGATCGCCTTCAGGGTTGCAAAAAACTTCAAAAAAAATGTTAAGATTGGTTAATTTTCATAACATTAAAAACCTCATCCTCAACCCAACACCGATAATGCCATATCCACATCCTCTAAAATATCTGCCGGATCTTCAATTCCAATGCTTAATCTGATCATGGAATCACTGATTCCAATTTCCAGCCTTTCAGGCTTCGGTATACTGGCATGCGTCATGGTTGCGGGGTGGCCACAGAGGGATTCAACTCCTCCCAGAGATTCAGCCAACGAGATAAGTTTGAAGTTCCTGAGTACTTTAAAAGCAGAGGCTTGATTATCCTCCTTCAATGTAAATGACAACATTCCCCCGAAGTCCTTCATTTGAGAATTTGCCACCCTGTGATTCAGATGACCTTTCAGACCCGGCCAGAATACCTGATCAACCGCTTGCGAATTCCTAAGCATTTCCACTACCGATCTGGCATTGCTGCAGTGTCGTTCCATCCTGATTTCAAGGGTTTTTATCCCTCTCAGTACAAGGAATATATCCTGAGGACCCGGAATAGCCCCACAGGAATTCTGAATAAAGAGCAGCTGATCAGCCAGTTCTTCATCATTTAACACTATCGCTCCCATGATTACATCCGAATGACCACCCAGATACTTCGTTATGGAATGCACTACGATATCTGCCCCCAGGTCAAGTGGTAGCTGAAGACAGGGTGTTGCAAAAGTATTATCCACGGCCACCTTGATCTCATGATACATTGCAATATCACATACCTTCTGGATATCAATAATATTCAACAAAGGATTGCTAGGAGTTTCAATCCAGATCAATTTGGTTTTGTGATTGATCAATGGTTCAATATCCTCTGCATTAGTCATATTTACAAAATGAAATTTAATGCCTAATCCATTATAGATCCTGGTCATGATACGGTAGCTCCCACCATAGAGATCCCTGGTACAGATTACCTCATCTCCTGGTTTAAATAATTTTAATACCGCATCAATTGCGGCCATACCTGAAGAAAAACAGAGGCCGTAGTTCCCATTCTCAATCGCTGCCAGGTTTTTTTCCAGGATTTCTCTCGTAGGATTCTGTGATCTGGAATATTCATACCCTTTATGTTTTCCAGGTGCATCCTGGACATATGTTGAAGTCTGGTAAATGGGTGTCATAATGGCCCCGGTGTGAGGATCCGGCTTAACACCTGCATGAATTACTTTAGTTCCAAATTTCATTTTCAGGATTTTTTATTCCTCATCTTCTTCTTTGAAAAAACGATCCATTTGCTTCTGCATTCCTTTTCTGTTTTCAGTATATAAAGGGGTAAGAGATGATTTATCAGGAAATGTTTCCATATGCAGGGTGCGTGTTGGGAAGGCAAAACGGACATTCAGATCTTCAGCCAACCTGAGTATCTGAATAATGATTTCATGCCGGTACTTAAGTTCCAGTGCCCAGTTAGGGGCCTGAAAAAAGATATAGAACATAATATTAAGTGATGAATCACCAAAATCGTTCATGAAGATATGATATTTGTCCTTCCGAGTATGAGGATGATTTTCAACGATCTTATTCAACCCTTCTATAAAAACTTCTATTAGCCGTGCGGGAGTATCATAAGTAATCGCAAGAGTGGTATAAAATCTTCTGTAAACCCTTAGGCCATGATTATCAATAGTGCTGTCAGCCAATTTCCCATTTGGGACATAGACCAATGAATTCCTGAAGGTTCTTACGCGTGTTGAACGCAGGCCAACCTCTTCCACCTCACCATCAATTTCACCACTGGTAATCCAGTTCCCTATCTGAAAAGGCTTATCAATAAAGATCATCAGGGAGCCAAAAAAGTTTTTGATGGTATCCTGGGCTGCCAGAGCCAGAGCCAGACCACCTATGGATATCCCGGTGATAAATGGGATAATCGATATGTTCAGGTTAATTAACACAAACAATGCGCCTATTATTATCACAAAGGTCTTCAACACTTTTCTCAGTAGCGGCACTAGCTGATCATCGAGCGTACTTTCCGTTTTCTCAGCCACTTTCATCATATAGATGCCGAAGATATCCACCAATCTGTAGGCTACTACCGTCAGGAATACTGGCCATAGGGCTTTTAGTGCAATGATCAAATACCTTGAAAATGTGACCGGTAATTGTAAAACCGGCACCAGCACCATCAATATAGGGAAAATTATTAAGTAACTGATAGGAGTAGCAACCGGTTTGACAAGGTTGGTCGCCAATTTCTTATACCCGTATTTGACCAATAAACTGATAATGATTTTTTCGATGATGAGGGTAAACAACTTATGTACAATAAATGAAAGGAGTATAAGTATCAGAATCCCCAGTATCTGCCATATATACAATCCCAGATACTTTGAACTGCCCATTTTTGGCAGAACATCAAGCAATTTATCAGTTCCGAATGGGAACACCTTACTGAAGACCTGGTTGATATGAACGATGGAAGTTTTCGAATAAACCCACTTATTCCCCTTCCTGACAAGGAAGATCTCCGGATGTTGACTAGTGAGCACATATTTATTTCTATTGGTAGCCGAATCCAGGTAATTGGGATCTTTAGATATTTCATCCATTTCAATATAGATCCCTTCCCCATCCAGAACATGCTTAAGCTTTACGGCAGCGTCCCTGGCTTCATACTGGCTGACTCCCGCTTGCTCAAAAGCCTTTGCGGACAGATCGGGATGAAAATTATGGTTCTGCAGGTTGTTTAAATGCGTATATACAGTCTGGTATGGGTTCCCGAGAGAAATTGCCCTGACCGTAT
>CBDUCT010000132.1:0-8835 GCA_965365715.1 uncultured Cyclobacteriaceae bacterium
AAACCTGGCGTCCTAACCCCTAGACGAACGGAGCATAAATGAACTTCCTAAAGAATAATCGATCACTGCACTTTATCTTTTATTCTTGACTCAAATTTATGTCCTTTGCAACTCAATGTAAAAGGATTTAAACGAGCACGTTAGGAAAACGTGGTGCAAATATAGACCTCCCATTTAAGAATACAAAAACATAAAAAATATTTTTTTTAAATCTTAACCAATTCTTAACAAAACAATGCCGGGGCATGTTGGTATTAGATGAATTTTGGACTACTTTTGTGCTTTTAAAATTCACTAAAATTTTTAAACACATGTCAAAAATAAAAATTGGAATAAACGGATTTGGAAGAATAGGACGATTGGTTTTTCGTATCGCTGAAAGTGACCCTAATGTTGAGGTTGTAGGAATCAATGATCTTCTTGATGTTGATTATATAGCTTATATGCTTAAGTATGACTCTACTCATGGTAATTTCAAGGGTGAGGTTGATGTTGACGGTGGCAATCTTGTTGTTAATGGCCGTGCAGTCAGAGTAACCTCTGAAATGGATCCTGCTAATCTAAACTGGGGAGCAGTTGGAGCAGAATATGTAGCTGAGGCGACTGGTATCTTCCTTACAAAGGAAAAAGCAGAAGGTCATATCAAAGCGGGTGCAAAAAAGGTTGTTATGACCGGACCTTCCAAAGATGACACGCCTATGTTCGTAATGGGTGTTAACGAGGAAAAATATAGTTCTGACATGGATTATGTTTCTAATGCGTCATGTACAACCAACTGTTTAGCTCCTGTGGCAAAAGTATTAAATGACAATTGGGGCATTGCAGAAGGACTGATGACTACTGTTCATGCCACTACTGCAACACAAAAAACCGTTGATGGGCCCTCCAAGAAGGACTGGAGAGGTGGACGGGGCGCTGCTCAAAACATAATCCCTTCCTCAACTGGGGCTGCCAAAGCTGTTGGTAAAGTTATTCCTGAATTAAATGGGAAATTAACCGGTATGGCTTTCCGTGTTCCTACTGCCAACGTTTCTACTGTTGACCTGACTGTACGTCTGGAAAAGGGTGCATCATATGATGAAATCAAAGCAGCAATGAAAGATGCTTCTGAAGGCAGCATGAAAGGTATAATGGGATATACAGAGGATGCTGTTGTTTCAACAGATTTTAATGGAGATCCAAGGACTTCTATTTTTGATGCCGGTGCTGGCATTCAATTAAGCCCAACATTTGTGAAGGTTATTTCCTGGTACGATAACGAATGGGGTTATTCGGCAAAAGTTGTTGACCTTATAAAATATATGGATTCTAAAAAGTAATAGGAATCTTATATAATTCATTCCCACTTATTTCTTCCAAATAAAAGAGGTAAGTGGGATTTTTGTTTCCGGATATTTAATTTTCGGGATTAAAAATTGAATTTTACATGGGTGAGATCCTATTTACTTATCATAGATCCGATTAAAAAGCTAATCAGTTAGTAGATCATTACTATTCAGTAATACTGCACCCGATTGTTTCATTTCATCCAGAGCCGCTTTATAGTCATCTGGTTTTAAGTTAACAGCCTTGGTCGCATCCGCAATCACAAAGGTTTTGAAACCTTCCCTGATTGCGTCAAGGACTGTGAACTTAACACAATAATCGGTGGCCAATCCCACAATATATACTTCATCAATTAATGAATCTCTCAAATAATCATTTAATCCGGTTGACTTTAAATGCCCATTGTCAAAAAAACCACTGTAACTGTCAATTTCTTTATCAGTCCCTTTAACAAAAACTTTTTCGATTTTACTTAAATCTAATTCCTTGGAAAATTCAGCCCCCAGGGTTCCCTGTATACAATGGTCGGGCCACAATACCTGATCGAGATCTTTAAGCTTTATCATTTCTCCTGGACTTTTCCCTTTGTACTGGCTAGCAAAACTTTTATGGTCGGCGGGGTGCCAATCCTGGGTAGCAATGACCCGATCAAATTTCTTCATAATTTTGTTTATAACTGAAATGATCTGATTGCCATCTTTAACTTCCAGTGCTCCCCCGGGAAGGAAATCGTTTTGGATATCAATGACAAGTAAAGCTTTCATCTCAATCAAGACATTTAAACATCTTTTTCAGATCATTTATATTTAAACCGAAAAAATCTATAATATCAAGTTTGGCTAATATAATATGACTTTTCAGTTTCAATAAGCCCTCTCTGAAGATCTCGCTGTGGTCAAAGGCCATATCCGGCATATCTTTTACAGAAAACCACTTAACTTCAGCAGCATCTGAAGTTGCCTTGGCTATCTGATCTCCATTGTTGATAAATGTATAGAACACTATTGTTATCGTCCTTCCCCGTGGATCCCGGTCAATATCTCCAAATGTGCCTACTTCCTTCAATACTTTAATATCCAGACTGGTTTCTTCCAATAACTCCCTCTTCGCACCTTCAATAGGAGTTTCTTCAATCTCAAGGAATCCACCAGGTATAGCCCAGAAATCTTTATAAGGTTCTTTATTTCTTTTAATTAACAACACTTCTATGCATTCTATCCCTCCTCGAAAAACAAGGGTATCCGTTGTTACTGCAGGACGTGGAAAATTATATGTAAATCCCATAATTATTTTTAGGAGTTTTCGTATTTTCTAAGTTTTAAGATTAAGTCCATTTTAGCATGGTGTAAAGATTCTTCCAATCCAACCGGATATATATGTGGATTTTCAAATCTTTTAATTCCTCCATGAATTGCTTTCATTTCCCCGGCAACCTTATTCTTTATTGAAGGCATCCCCGGGAATTTATATTTTTTAATACCATTTCTAAAAACCGGAATTAACAGGTCATTATATTCAAGTAATTTTTCGTCGAGTACTTTCCGTTTGGTCGCGTCAACAGGATGAAATATTGTATTCTTTTTACGGGTTCCAAGGTTTATGTCATAAATCATATCTGCAATCATTTTACCATTCTGATAATATCGCCTCAGCTGCTGAATCCCGGGATTGTTAACTTTCATTGATTGTTCGGAAAGTTTCAACTTATGTTCCCAATGCCCATCCTTGTTTTTAATTGCGGCGAGTTTGTAAACTGCACCTAAAGCAGGTTGCTCATATGCTGTTACCAGTTTTGTGCCGATACCCCAGACTGATATTTGTGCATCCTGCAATTTAAGGCTCTGAACCAGTCTTTCATTTAAATCATTGCTGGCCACAATTTTCGCATTCTGAAAACCTGCTTCATCAAGCATCTTACGGGCCTGTTGACTGAGGTAAGCCAAATCACCTGAATCAATTCGGATCCCAACCATTTCCTTACCTTTCTCCCTCAAAATATTTCCTACAGCAATCGCATTCTTCACACCCTCCAGTGTATCATACGTATCTACAAGAAATACACAATTATCAGGTATGGCATCTGCATAAGCCCTAAAGGCTTCAATCTCAGAGTCGAAAGTTAATATCCAACTATGTGCATGTGTACCTGCAACGGGTATATCAAATAATTTTCCGGCCAGAACATTTGATGTTGAAGAACATCCTCCGATATAGGCCGCCCGACTTGCTGCAATGGCACCATCAACGCCCTGCGCCCTTCTTAATCCAAATTCCAGGACTGGTTCTCCCTGGGCAGCATGGGCTATTCTGGATGCTTTTGTAGCCACCAGGGTCTGAAAATTAATAATATTAAGTAACGGAGTTTCAATTATCTGACTTTGAATTACAGGACCAATAACTCTAATTATCGGTTCATGTGGAAATATCAGGGATCCCTCAGGAATAGCATCGATATCACAGGTAAAACTCAGGTCCGATAAATACTTCAGAAATTCATCTTCAAATAATTGATCTCCTGTATTAGACTTTATAGTAGATAGAAATTTAATATCAGATTCAGAAAACTTAAAATGTTCAAGATAATCAACGATATAATCCAGACCACAGGCAATGGCATATCCACCTCCAAACGGATTCTCCCTGAAGTAAAGATTAAAAACACTTTCCCTTTCAGCCATCCCGTTTTTCCAATAGGCATATGCCATTGTAATCTGATAAAAATCAGTCAGAAGAGTTAAAGAGTGATTATATAGGTCTTTAGTTAATCGCATAGAATGACAAAAAAAGGGTTCCAAAGAACCCTTCTAATATACTCAATATTTTTGTGTTTGATTTATCCCACCAGTTCAATTTGAGAATCCTTGATTTCAATATTATGATATACTTTTTGCACATCATCATTGTCTTCCAAAGCCTCGATAAACTTCATGACCTGCTGGAACGAGGAGTCATCCAATTCAACAAGTGTCTTAGGTATTCTTTGCAGTTCTGCTGATTCTGTATCCACGCCCATTTCTTCGAGCTTTTTATTAACCTTACCGAAATCCTCCATAGCCGTCGTAATGGTTAGATAATCCTCCTGGTTCTCTACATCTTCAGCCCCGGCATCAATTACCTCAAGCATAAACTCTTCCTCATCATAATTTTCAGGTTCTTTCAGGCTAAAAACTCCTTTGTGATCAAAGATAAATTCCAAAGATCCATTAGTCCCAAGAGATCCCCCATATTTATTAAAGGCTGCCCGGACTGCTGCCACAGTTCTGTTCAAATTATCGGTGACACATTCAACAAATACTGCTACACCATGCGTTGCGTATCCCTCATATGTAACTTCATCGTAATGATCTGCATCAGAACCGGAGGCTTTCTTTATAGCCCTTTCAATGTTGTCTTTGGGCATATTTGCTCCTTTAGCATTCTGTATAGCAAGTCTGAGCCGGGGGTTTGACTCAGGATCGGGGCCACCTCCTTCTTTTGTCGCTATACTAATTTCTTTGATGAGTTTGGTGAACATTTTGCCCCTCCTGGCATCATTTGCACCTTTCTTTCTTTTTATAGTTGACCACTTACTATGTCCAGACATATTTTGATTCTTTATACTGTAACAAAAGTACTTGATTTGAAAAAAATAATAAAGCAATATAAATCAAATCCCTGCATTCTCTCTTTCAGATAATCTCTTTTTAAACCATAAGTTTAACAAAACACCTAATACTGCAAGAAATATACCTGCATAGGCAAGAAGACTATACGTTTCACCGAAAATAAAAAACCCATAAGACCATGCAAAAACAATACTTAAATACCTCAGGTTAGCAACCTTTGATAGCTCTTCTGACTGGTAAGAGCGGGTCATAAAATACTGAGCAGTTTGAGTAAGAATACCAACAAGTATAAGGATCAACCAGTCAAGACCTTCGGGTTTTACCCAGTTTAAGGAAGAGTAGGCGCCTGCAAAGGGCATGGTTATTAATGGAAAATAAAAAATTATTACCAGAGGGTGATCGGAGGTTTTCAGTTTTCTTATAAAGTTATAGGCTAATCCGGAAAATATTGAAGCAGTAATTCCTATAGCCAGGTGAATTGGTCGAATCCTAAAATCAAATCCCGTGACCAGCATAATACCTATAAATGAGACCAGAAAAAACAACCATTGTAATGGATGGACTTTCTCTTTAACGATGAAAATTCCTAGAATATTCGTGAATATCGGGGCGAGGAATAATATGGTAACAGCACTGGCCAGTGGAATTGATTGTATGAGTTTAAAATAAAATATTAATCCTATCATACCAGCGGCTCCCCGCAAAATCAAGATCTTTTTGTTATTGCCCCAAAAATTTATTTTGTAGATCTTTAGTAAAATGATGCTGATTATCAGGGATACCAAGGCTCTGAAAAATACAATCTCAACTGCAGGAATATGTCCTAGCAATTTCACAAATACATTCATGAGTGAAAAAAAGAACACGGCAAGCAACATATGAAAAACTCCCTTCGACCAGTACATATAACAGATTAATTATTAAATCCCATTTTCATACTCATATTTCAATTTTATAAAGCAAATCCTTTTGTAAAGGTTGTTTTTATTGTCTTTTTTATTGTTAATGGCATTACAGTGATATTTTCTTCAGTCGAGATCAGATTGCCTGGAGAACTAAGTCATACAGAATCCACTCATTTCATGCTTAATGATTCACAATCATGCCATCCCTGATCTCCAGTGTTCTGTCCGCTTTTGAAGCAAGCTCTTTGTTATGGGTCACGATAACGAAGGTTTGTCCAAGATCTGCCCTCAATTTGAAAAACAGGTCATGCAACTCATTAGCATTTTTAGAATCCAAATTACCACTTGGTTCGTCAGCGAATACGATTGCTGGCTGATTCACCAATGCCCTCGCTACAGCTGCTCTTTGCTGTTCCCCGCCAGAAAGTTGTGAAGGTTTATGTTCCTCGCGGTCCGAAAGTCCTAATAATTGAAGTAACTTCCTGGCATATTTTTCAACCTCATCCTTAGGGTTCCTGGCTATAAAACCAGGCAGACAAACATTTTCAAGTGCAGAAAATTCTGGTAAAAGATTATGGAACTGGAAAATAAAACCCACTTCCTTATTTCTAAATCGGGCGAGTTGATTTGAGGAAAATCTTAAAAGGTTTTCATTCCCAAGCGTGAGCTGACCGGCATCGGGTTTATCAAGGGTCCCAAGTATATGCAACAATGTACTTTTACCGGCTCCTGAAGCTCCGACAATCGATACAATTTCTCCCTTACGAACCTCCATATCGATGCCTTTGAGTACTTTTAAACTTCCATATGATTTCGTGATTCCCTTTGAGATAAGCATGACAATTGTTTGAATTGGCCAGGCAAACTTAATAATTTTAATTCATGAATCATTGTTTTACGTTGAATTTGAAAATCATGGATTAAAACACTTTATGAATCTTGATTAACAATTCAAAATCATTTAGATTCGACAAAATATATTTTTATGAACATACATGAATATCAGGCCAAGGCCATATTGAAAAGCTACGGGGTCCAGATCCAGGAGGGCATATGTGTGGAGAGCCCTAATGAAGCAGTTTCTGCCGCAAAGAAATTGAACAAAGAAACAGGTACTGATTGGTACGTTATAAAAGCCCAGATCCATGCGGGCGGAAGAGGAAAAGGCAAGATCAATGAAACAGGTTCAAAAGGTGTTATTCTTGCCAAGAATTTAGAAGAGGTGCCTGATAAGGTAAAGGGAATTCTTGGAGGGACCCTAGTTACTCATCAAACCGGGCCTGAAGGCAAAAAAGTAAAAAAAGTACTTATAGCCCAGGATGTTTTCTATCCGGGAGAGAATGAACCGAAAGAGTTCTACATGAGTATTTTACTTGACCGCTCAAAAGGGAAAGATGTGATTATGGCCTCTTCAGAAGGCGGGGTAGATATTGAAGAAGTAGCAGCAAAAAGTCCTGAAAAAATAATAAAAGAATGGATAGATCCGGCAACCGGATTAATGCCCTTTCAGGCAAGAAAAGTTGCATTTGCACTTGGGCTGAAGGGTAAAGCCAATAAGGAAATGGTCAAGTTTATAAACGCTCTCTATACTGCTTATGTTGCTACCGATTCCTCACAGTTTGAGATAAATCCGGTTTTAAAAACTTCTGATGATCGTATCGTTGCCGTGGATGCAAAAGTTAACCTGGATGATAATGCTTTGTTCCGTCATTCTGAACTGGTTGAACTAAGGGATATTTCTGAAGAGGATCCGCTTGAAGTTGAAGCTGGCGAATCAGATCTCAATTATATTAAGCTGGATGGTAATGTGGGATGTATGGTAAATGGAGCGGGACTAGCAATGGCCACCATGGATATGATCAAGTTATCCGGAGGTGAGCCGGCCAATTTCCTGGATGTTGGAGGAACTGCCAGCGCTGAAACTGTAGAAAACGGATTCAGGATCATATTAAAAGATCCAAATGTAAAAGCTATATTGATCAACATCTTTGGAGGCATTGTTCGATGTGACCGGGTAGCACAGGGAGTAGTTGAAGCCTATAAGAATATTGGTGAGATAGATATACCCATAATAGTAAGATTACAAGGGACAAATGCAGAGGAGGGTGCAAGAATTATTGATGATTCAGGATTAAAAGTAACCTCCGCCGTATTGTTAAAAGATGCTGCTAAACGGGTAAAGGAAGCCCTTTCTTAGATTAATTTTATCATTTGCGGGGTAATTGGTTATCTTTGCGATTGAGATAATTGATGAATCCAATTCAGGTGTGCACTTTAGTGTCATCTATTTAATACATCATATATAATTTATGCCTCGATGGTGTAATGGATAGCACAACAGACTTCGGATCTGTTGGTCAGGGTTCGAATCCTTGTCGGGGTACATAGTTAAGGCGCTAATGGCGCCTTTTTTTATTTGCAGGGTTTCTTAATCAACAAGGATGAGAACGAAGGGCAGGCGGGGTTCGAATTGACATGAGCGAAGCGAATAAAATCATGAAGGGATGTGCGCATGCTCTGAGCGTATGAATAATCCTTGTCGGGGTACATACTTAGGCGCGTCTAGCGCCTTTTTTGTTAATCAAAGTCGTTAAAATTATTGATTTTAATGTCTTTTGCTTTGAGGTCATGCATTAAGTTATATAGACCAAAGAAGGTCCTGTTCATATATATAAAGTGCTTTGAACCTCTGTTCGCATTCATATTTCTAATCTCATTACTTTTTGCATAACGTTCTCCTAACTTGGCTATTTGTCCGAAGAACTCAGGATCTGAAAAATCAAAAATCTCATTGTTAAAAGGTTTTGTAAAGAGACTGAGCATATCATGAAACATCGACATGAAAAATTCGCTTTCTTCCTTTCCATCATCTTCTCTCAATATTTCAAGTTCAAATAGTTTTTGTTTAAACTTATCCGGATCCTCGAAATTCTTTTCCATTGCTAATTCAAAATACGGATCGTAAAATACTTTCGGAATGGTTTTCATACAACCAAAAT
>CBDUCT010000133.1:0-8801 GCA_965365715.1 uncultured Cyclobacteriaceae bacterium
TTACTACACCTGCCGCAGGGGTTACCGCAACAAGCCCTGCCAATATCCCGGAAACAAATCCCAGCGCCGTAGCTTTACCTGCATGAAAATATTCTATGATAATCCATGCAATAGCACCTGAAGCAGCGGCTACCTGAGTAGCTGTCAGAGCCTGTGCAGTGGACAATCCACTGGCGATACTACTTCCTGCATTGAATCCAAACCATCCAACCCACAGAAGGCCTCCACCTATCATGGTCATTACCAGATTGCTTGGTGGCATACTGGTTTTAGGAAAGCCTCTCCTGGCTCCTAAATATAGTGCTGCGACTAAACCGCTAACTCCTGCAGAAATATGCACAACGGTACCCCCTGCAAAGTCGATGGCACCATTGGCACCCAGATTAAACAGGAATCCATCTTCTGCCCAGACCCAGTGGCATAAAGGATTGTAGACGAATATCCCCCAGACGGCTATGAAAAACACATAAGCCTTAAAATTGACTCTTTCTGCGAATGCGCCGGCAATAAGGGCAGGCGTAATAATTGCAAATTTTCCCTGGAACATTGAGAACACATATTCCGGAACACCTGCCTCAAGAATTGATTCATCAATTCCATCCAGGAACACATAAGCCGAATTCCAACCGAACCAACCCCATAATACGTTGCTGCCAAAAGTCATACTGTATCCAACTATGACCCATAATACCGTCATTACGCCCATGGCTGCAAAACTATGCATCATGGTGCCTAATACATTCTTTGTCCTTACCAGTCCACCGTAAAACATGGCCAGACCCGGAACCATCAACAGGACCAGGGCGGTTGAGGTAAGCATCCATGCTGTGGCGCCGCTGTCTATCTCAACACCATCAGAAGCAAACAGACTCCCTGAACTTATCAGTAAAAAGAAGCCTGTGACATACAAAACTTTCCAATTAAACTTTTTCATTGATTAATTTTAAACCTGATTTTTAATAAATTATGTATTTTTTGATTTTTTTGGCTACTATTTAGATGCAATAATAAAAATATTATGCAAATAAATGCAATATTAGTTCTATTTTAAACTAATAATTAATTTTTTTCAGATTTTTTGCTGAAATGAGAGCGGGCTTCACCTTTAGTTGAGGGATGCGGGATTATGAAACAATGAAGTCACGAATCAAAGTAATGATCTTTTCATAGCTATCCGGGGCAAACCAGTGAATGCCTGTATCCTTTCTGAACCATGTTAACTGACGTTTGGCATATCGCCTGGTGTTTCTCTTACAAAGACGAACAGCCTCATCCAGGTCATATTTCCCATCCAAATACTCAAAAAACTCAGTGTAACCTACTGTTTGAAGTGCTGTAAGGTCTCTATAGGGCATTAATGATTTTACTTCCTCCAGCAATCCCGTTTCAAGCATCCTGTCGACACGCTGGTTAATCCGGTCAAAAAGATCTTCCCGGGGCATATCAAGACCTATTTTCAAAATATCAAAGTTCCTGCTCTTTCTGGATTGGCTTTTTAAATCAGAATATTTTTCGCCGGTCTGATGTATTATTTCCAATGCCCTTGAAACCCTTTTCGGATTTTTCAGATCGATGGTTTTCCAGGTGTTATAATCCAGGCGTTTTAATTCATCAACGAGAGAATCCAGACCATAATCATCAAGCCGGCCCTGAAGCAAATTTCTAAGCCCGTGATCAGGACTGGGAAACTCGTCAATCCCGTCGCAAACAGCTTGTATATACAAGCCAGACCCCCCGGTTAACAACACAACGTCTTTTTTATATCTTTTGAGAAGTTCTATAGTGTCTACTTCAAACCGTCCGGCACTGTAGTAATCATGGATGCTTTTATAATTTATAAAATAATGCTTTACTGAAGCCAATTCCTGAGGCGATGGTTTAGCGGTTCCAATATCCATTTCCCTGTAAATTTGACGTGAATCAGCCGATATAATATCACAATCCAGGGCCTTTGCCAGCTGGATAGAGAGATCTGTTTTTCCAATTGCAGTAGGTCCTGATACAACAATCAATTTTAGTTTGTCGTTCATTAAATGGGGATTTATGATTTCAATTTACTTTATAAATGATAATTCATGAATTCTTTTATTAATTTATTTAAATTTGAAAAACAGGCAGTATCGGCTATACATGAAATCAAAAAAGAAGCCAGGAGTTATTAAAAAGCTAGAAGATCAGGCTGGAGATCATGTCGTTGAAATGTCCGCTTATCTCTCTCCATCAGTGGAATTCAAGGACATGTATATTACTCGTGCCTATGAAATAAGTGATCTTTTTGGTTTCCGGCCAGATGAACTTGAAGGTGTATCAATTGGTGTATTATTCCCTGAATTCCAGGAAAAAGACCGCCTTTCTAACACCTTTTTTTCAGAAATAACCAATGATCTTGCTGAAGGGCATTCCGTTGTCCAAGAAATGAATTTTCAGCACAGGCATGGCTTCGAATTCAAAGAAAATGTACGTGTCATTCGCAAGGAGAACGATACATTTGTAATGGAGTTTACAAATAGAACGGCCGGATTGATGAGTGACCACCTTCTGGAAGACCTGGCAAATAGGGGATCGAAAATAAAAAATATTAGCCAGCATACCCCTTTTTTAATCCGGATGTCTAATGACAAAGATGAGTTCTATTATTTCAGCAAACAATGGTTGCTGTACACCGGATCCAGGCTTAAAGATGAGTTAAATAATGGATGGATAAATCACGTTCACCCGGATGATAAACTGGTACTGGAAGATGCTTTGAAAAAAGCATTCAGATCCAAATCCAAATATGATCTCACCTACCGCCTATACCGATACGACAGTAAAGTAAACCTGGTTTATGAATCCGGAATCCCCTTATATGATAATGATGGGAATTATATGGGATATATCGCCACAGCAATTGAAAAAGGAGATTACGTTTCCAAAAAGAAGAAGGATAAAATTCATGATTTTCTTGAATCAGAAAAGAAACTACAGGAATCTCTCAACTACTCCAACCTGATCTCCCTGACAATAAACCGAAATCAACAAGTTACTTATTGCAGCGATAACTTTGCTGAGTTAATAGGCCTGGATAAAGAGGTAATATTAGGTGAGAATGTATATAATTTCCTGGATTTTATTGATACCAATGGAGATCACCTGCATCCTGTTATAGATCTTTTTGACAGAAAGAATAATGTAAGGATGATTGATGCCTATTTGAATAGTTCCTTCAGGGAAAAATCAAAGATCAGCTTCAGTCCTATTCTTTTGTGGGATGAAGACGAAGAGTTGCCATCCATCACATTAGTAGGCGAGAACATCACTGAGAAAATGAAAGTCAGTAATGCCCTTGAAAAGTCTAATCAACAATTAAAGAACCTGTTTGACAGCGCTAATGACCTTATACAGATCGTTTCACCTGATGGCAATTTCCTGTTTGTTAATAAAACCTGGAAAGATAAACTGGGGTATACGAATGATGATATCCCTAATCTGACTTTTGGGGAAATCCTCGACGAAAGTGTACAGGAAAACACCCTGGGCAAACTGGCGGAATTGTCAGAAGAAAATAATGAGTTAAAGATTGACACCATACTCAAAACCAAGGATGGAGATAAGGTTTTTGTTACCGGGAATCTGAATTGCAGCTATATTAAAGGAAAGAGGAAAGAATGCAGGGGAATATTTTTTGATGTCACCGAAAGACTAAAAGCTGAAAAAGCCCAGAATCTTTATTACAGCATTTCCAACCTGACTTTCAATACAGCCGACCTGGATTCCCTTTTTATGGAGATCCATAAAGAGCTGCAAAAAATAGTTCCTGCAGATAATTTTTATGTTGCCCTTTGTGATAAAGACAAAACATATATCCAGTTCCCTTATTTCAGAGATAATAAGAGTAAAGATGTTGAAAAAATACTGAAAAGGCCTTTTGGCGAAGGATTAACAGAATATGCAATTACCAACCAGAAACCAGTTTTCTATACCGAGAAAGATCTTATCGAACTGCAGGAAAATAAAAAACTGGTCATTTACGGGAGTATCCCTAAGGTGTGGCTGGGTGTCCCGCTAAAACAGGGGGGGAATATCATAGGTATTATAGTAGTCCAGAGTTATAGTAAGAAGAAAACGTATTCGAAGAAAGATCTTGACCTTCTGGTATTCATCTCAAGCCAGGTTGCAACAGCCATCGACCGGCAACAAAAGCAAATAAAGATCAGGGAACAATCGGCCCGGATGCAATCCATATTTGAAAGTGGCAACCATATGATCTGGTCTGTTGACAGGGCTTTATTGTTTTCATCCTATAATCGTAATTTTTCGGATTTTGTGAAATCGAATTACATGTTCGATTCAAAATTCAGTAAACCACCTCAGGATATTAATGAGATCAACAGGACCGTTTTCTGGGAACTGAAATACAACAATGCTTTTGAAGGAAAGAGCGTACAGTTTGAATTAAAATTCATAAACTATAAGACAAAAAAGGTCTCCTGGAAGAACATCATATTAAATCCCATATTTCTTGAAGATAATGTTATTGAAGAAGTATCCGGGATGGCTTATGATATAACCGATAAGAAGCTTTCCGAAATTGCATTGAGAAAAAGTGAGGAGGAGTTCAGGGATATTTTTGAATCCTTTCAGGATGTCTATTTTCGCTGCAGTTTTGATGGCGAGATCACAATGCTCAGCCCTTCTGTAAAAGAATTTCTGGGATATGAAGCAGAGGAACTGATCGGTAAGGATATCACCAATTATTATTTATACTCCAAGAAATCCAAAGACCTTTTAAAAAACCTTGTAAAAGAGAAAAGTATCAGGGATTTTGAGGCCGCCCTGATCCATAAGGATAGCCGGATCATTCAAAGCCTGTGTAACCTTCGCCTGGTCTATGATAATAAAATGGAATCTGTGGCTTTGGAAGGTGTAGCCAGGGATATCACCAAACTAAAGGAAACCAATATTGAACTTAAACAGGCCAAGGAAGTAGCTGAAAGATCCTTGAAGGTGAAAGAGCTTTTCCTGGCCAATATGAGCCATGAGATCAGGACTCCCATGAATGGAATTATTGGGATGATAGACCTTATGGAGGGAACTACGATTACACCGGATCAGAAACATTATATCCAGACTATTAAAAAATCATCGGAAACACTTCTTAATATTCTGAATGACATCCTGGACCTCTCTAAAATTGAAGCAGGCAAAATGCAGCTGAAGCTAGAGCCTGTGAAATTGAGGAATACAATGGATAAGATCTACGCCTTATTTGCACAACAGGCACTTTCTAAAAATATAAATTTATATTACCATTTGAGTGAAAAACTCCCGGAGTATGTGTTAATTGACGAAACAAGGCTCCTGCAGATTTTATCAAACCTGATATCAAATGCCATTAAATTTACAGAAGGAGGCGGATCTATCGATATCGATCTGAAGAAAGCCAGGATTCCAGGTAAAAAGAATATCATAAGGTGCGTCGTTAGTGATTCCGGAATAGGCATTTCACCAGAGAACATAAGAAGGTTATTCGGCATATTCAGCCAGATCGATAACAGTACCACAAAGTCTTATAGCGGTACAGGTCTTGGACTGGCGATATCCAAGGAATTAGCCAGGCTTATGGGAGGCAAAATTGGCGTATATTCTACATTGGGACTCGGTAGCTCATTCTGGTTCACCTTCGAGGCAGAACCTACTAAAAAAACCGTTATTGTAGAAAACAAGATTGTAGATAATGACATTACAATTGAAGGTTATTTTGAAGAAGAGCAACCAAAGATCCTGCTGGTGGACGACAATGGTGTTAACAGGCAGGTGGCCGGTGAAATTCTCAAAAAATCCGGCTGTATTGTAACGCTGGTTGAGAATGGTAAAAGAGCTATTGAACTGGCTGCAAAAAATAAATATGACCTTATTTTTATGGATATCCAGATGCCCGAAATGGATGGGGTGACGGCCACCAGAAAGATTAAGGAAATGAATCTTGAGGTACAGCCTCCCATTGTTGCCATGACGGCCTATTCGATGAAAGAGGACAAAGAACGATTTCTAAGCCAGGGACTGGACGATTACGTTGCCAAACCCATACGCGCCAATGATCTGCTGAATAAGGTAAGGCAATGGGTCCTGGATGAACAGATTTTCAATGGAGAGGGAGGTGAAGAACCGGAACATGGTGAGATCCTCAATATGGAAACAGTGAACCAACTGATAGATCTTGGTGGAGAGGAAATGGTGCATCAGGTGTTCAATGATTTCCTTGAAGAAACTACAGAGCAGATCGATTCCAGCATAAAAGCTGCGAAAAAAGATGATTATGAAGAAATAAGAAAACATCTACATACATTAAAGGGTAATGCCGGTACACTTGGAGTTGAGAAATTATCCAAGCAGGCAGAAATGATAGAAAAAAATATCAAAAATGAAAACTACAAAACCCTTGAAGAAGATTTAAAATTGCTTAACTTAACATTCGAAGAGTTTAAAGATAAGTTTAACCAAATATTAAAAACATCTAAAGATGAGCGCCCCTAAAAAGGTATTAATTGCTGAGGACAGTTCTGTGATTCAGAATCTAACCAAGAAAATTCTGTCAATTCAAAACTATGAGATATCATCTGTAAAAAATGGCCAACAGGTATTAGACGCGCTTGAAGCTGAACCTTTTGACATAATTCTGATGGATATCAATATGCCAGTCATGGATGGCATTGAATGTACTGAAAAGATCAGAAGCCTGTCTGACGAAGTAAAATCCAATATACCAATAATTGCAATAACCGGAAATGCAAGGAACCTTAGCCTTGAGGAGTATCAGGAGATTGGGATCAATGAGTTTTTGCAGAAACCACTCAATTTTGACCAATTGGTAACACTTGTGAAAGAGCTTACTGCAGATTAATGGCTGATTTTAATTATACTAAACACTTTCTGAACAAAATTGAAGACCTGTATTCTGAAACAGAATATAATCTGCGGTATGAACGCGGTCATTTCAAATCGGGATACTGTGTCCTGAAAAGTCAGAAAATAGCCATTATCAATAAATATTATTCTCTCGAAGGAAAGATCAACAGTCTGATTGAAATGCTGAAAGAAATAGAAGTGGATCCGGATAAATTAAGTCCGAAAAACAAAAAACTATTTCTTGATCTTAGCCAAATAACCGAATTATCTTGATCATAACATTCTTAGGCACAGGCACTTCTCAGGGGGTTCCGGTCATTGGATGTAATTGCGCGGTATGTGCATCCCCGGATCCTGAAGATAAACGGCTTCGCAGTTCTGTTCATATTCATGCCAATGGATTGAGCATTGTTATCGATACCGGGCCGGACTTCCGACAACAAATGTTAAGGGAAAATATTAAAGAACTGGATGCTGTGTTGTTCACTCACCACCATAAAGACCATGTAGCAGGTATGGACGATATCAGAAGTTATAACTTTCTCTTAAGAAAAACGATCCCGGTTTATGCAAATCATACTACAAGAGAACAATTAGTAAAGGAATTCGAATATGTGTTCGAACCTAACGGGTACGGCGGAGGGCCTAAGGTAATAATTAATGAAATTGATGGAGGCCCCTTTTATCTCAAGAATCTTGAAATTATTCCGATAGAGGTCCTGCACGATAAATTGTTAGTTTATGGTTTTAAAATAGGGGATTTCACCTATATCACGGACGCAAATTATATCAGTGATAAGGAACTTGAGAAAATCCGTGGCTCAAAATTTCTTGTTTTAAATGCACTTCAAAAAAAATCGCACCCCTCTCATTTTACCCTGGAAGAGGCACTGGATCAGATCCGGAAAATAAATCCTCTTCAAGCTTATCTAACCCATATAAGTCATAATATGGGACTTCATAGAGAAGTGTCAAAAATATTGCCAGGCAATGTGCATCTTGCCTACGATGGATTAAAATTGAAGGCATAGCTGTGCATAACAATTACTTCTTCTTAAAAAAATTAGCTAAATCCCTCGAAGATCGATTTATTGGATTTTCATCTGAGGCATGTTTCTCGCAAAATAAGGATGAATTGATTCTCGCCTTTGTGAAGGGACCTGCGGAATTCTGGATAAGAGCAGATCTTAAAAATCAATTTTCCTGCCTGAGTTTCCCGGATGATTTCAGGAGGGCACGTAAGAACAGTATTGATATATTCCCGGAGATTATTGGCAAAACAGTAACCGGGATTCAAACTTATGCCCACGAAAGAGCTTTTTCTATTATACTGGACCATGAGATAAATTTACTCTTTAAATTATTTGGGAATAATTCAAACGCACTTTTATACAGAGATGGTCGATGTGTTAACGTATTCAAACATGATACGGGGGATGAAAATAAGATTGATCCCGGAACACTGGACCGCACAATAATATCGCATGAAGACGATAATAGCTTTACTTTGGATTTGCTCAGAGAGATGATCCCATCCTTTGATAAAAACATACTAAAATATCTGGAATCGAAAGGATTTACCAATTCAATGAACCTGAAGATCAAAAAGGATATGGTTAATGATACCCTTATCTTGCTCGATGATCCGGTTTTTTATATTTATCCTGTAAAGGATACAGTAAAATTGAGTCTTTTACCTGGGGACCTTGAGGCAAGGCATTTTACAGATCCTGTAGAAGCACTTAACTATTTCTATCTTGAATATCATAAATTATATTGGCTGAACAAAGAGAAAGGCACGTTGATCAGGATGCTCAGGAAACAGCTAAAAAAATCAAAAAACTATATTGCCAATTCAAAAGAAAAACTTGAAAATCTGAAGACCGGAGGAAATTTTAAACAGTATGGAGACA
>CBDUCT010000134.1:0-8783 GCA_965365715.1 uncultured Cyclobacteriaceae bacterium
TGTAGGTGTTGAAGACAATACCTTAATAGAAATAACACCTTCTCATTTGAAAAGAGATGCAAGACCTGCCGGTGTCCCTTACCAGGTCTCATTAGATCAGGGAGAAACACATTTCGTAAGAGCACAGGGAGACCTTACGGGAACAAAAATCAATGCTGTGGCAAATACGGATAGTGAATGTAAAAAATTTGCCGTGTTTGCCGGGAATATGTATACCAAAGTCGGGGAATGTGATCATCCGGATGGGCATGATCATCTGTTTGCCCAGATGTATCCGACATATACCTGGGGGAAAGAATATATCACTGTCGATTTTAATACCCGGATTGGTGGAGATCATGTTAAAGTAATTGCATCTGAAGATGATTCACAGATCTTCCTGAATGGAAGTTTTGTGCGAACCCTTCAATCAGGTGAGTTTCTTTTTTTAAAAACGCTTCAGGGGGTGAATTACATATCCTCCGATAAGATTATAACCGTTGCTCAATTCAGCCGGAGTCAGGCTTGCGATAATACGACAGGTGATCCTTTCATAATACTTATTAATCCTAACGAACAGGTGCTAAAAAAGATCACATTTTTCACGCCTTCTATTGCGACCTTAAGAAACTTTAACCTGAGCATTGTTGCAAAGACCAGTGATGTCCCTACTGTTACCCTGGATGGCGCAAATATCTCCGGATATTTCAATTATGTTCCCTACGATTCAACTTACTCATATGCCAAGATCTCTATTTATTCCGGAAACCACACGCTTAGATCAGCAGAAGGAACAATTGCCTATGTCTATGCTTACGGAAGTAATGAGTCCTTTGGATATCCGACAGGAGCAGGTCTTACAAATCTCAATTTGAATATACAAGTTGTTGATAACGAAGGAGAAGATATTCCAATTGATAGCATCTGTTTTCAAACAGAGGTCTGGTTCAAACCGGAAACAGAATTTGAGTTTTCCCAGTACCAATGGGATTTCGGAGATGGTGCCTTTGTTACACAAAACAATACTGATTCGGTAGCTCATACTTACGAAAAGCCAGGGAAGTATATCGTCGAAGTAACTGGAACTTCAGGAGGTGATGGATGTATATCGGGGGCAGAACAGAAAAGTGTAAAAGTTATCAGAGTACTCCACCCCAGCGTAAGTATCCTGGGCCCCAGGTCCATTTGCCCGAATACAACAGGCGTATCATATACAATTAAAGAAAAGGGGCAATACCATTTGAATTGGTTTATAGAAGGCGGGATTATAAATGGTGACATGGATATAGATTCTATATCTGTCGACTGGGCCACAACCAATGAGCAGGCCTGGCTAAAAGCCCTTGCATGGAACGACAGGGGATGCATAGGGGATACCGTAACCAAACCCATAAAGATCAAAGTTCAGCTGGACCCTGAAGCCCCGTTCGGACCAGATACATTATGCTCCACTGATATTCAGGATATTTCTTACCAAACATATTATACGGATGGTTCTACATTTGACTGGAACCTTATTCTGGGTGAAATTACGGATGGGCAGGACAGTCATGATGTCAAGGTAAATTGGGATTCCTGGGGAATTGGTCAGATATGGTTCGAACAGCATAGTGTAACAGATACTGTTTGTTCTGGTATATCAGATACCCTTTCTGTGTATATTCAAAGAAATCCAGCTGATTTTCTGAATATTATAACTGATAAACCTTCCTTTGGAATAGATGAGCCAATCCAGATTCATCTTGAAACTGATTCCTTGTATAATGTTGTATCCTGGAGTTTCGATGACACAAGGATACTTGACTCTGTTTCCATTCAATTAAATCCTTTAATTACATATAGTTGTCCGGGAGTATATGTAATAACCGCAATAGCCTACGACACGATGGGGGTATGTGATATGTATTCAAGTAGCAGTCTTGATCTGGAAATTTTTGGTCCTTTGATTGAAATTATTCAAGTATCACATGAAGATATGAAGCCTAATGAACTGGTAATTAACTGGAAATATGATGATGGCGATTTTTATGATAAGCCATTTTATCTTTATAGAGATAATGTTCTTCTTGATTCCATATCCACTGGGGATCTGATAATTCCGGACAGTACAGTAGTTTCAGATAGTTTGATCTATAGTTATGAAATTGTGACTAATGAAGATTGCGAAAATCAAATTGCATCGGCATACCACAACAATATTCTCTTAAATGTAGATTTTGATGAAAATAGCAACGAGAACGCCGAGGTGATATGGAATGCATATGAGAACTGGGCACAGGGTGTGGAATTCTACGAATTATATATGAGTGTGGATGGGGAAGGGTATAAGATGATCGGAGATCTTTCATCCGGCCAATTAAGTTATACGTTCACCAGCAACGATCTGGGATTTGAACATTGTTTTGTCGTGAGAGCCATTGAAAATGGCGGAAATAATGCCTATTCATGGTCGAATATCAATTGCATTACGTTCATACCCGAGTTGTACCCTTACAATATCATTACACCGAATGGAGATGGTAAAAATGATACTTTTCATATAGATAATATTGAGCATTATCCGAATGCAGAATTAACGATATTCAACCGATGGGGCAAAAAAGTATATCAGACCAGGGAATATATGAACAATTGGGGTGGGATGCACAATGGCCAGATTTTACCTAATTCAACGTATTATTATGTGCTCGAATTAAATGAACCCCGATCACCAGAAAAAACCATCAACGGGACTGTCTCTATTTTGAAATAGATTAATTCTCCACAATCATTACCAATAAGCAGATTGGTTAGGGTCCGGTTTTAGATTGTATTACACATTTGGCTCAGTTTGGGTTTACTTAGGGCTTGTGACAAAATTATTACTTACTGGAAACTGAGGTCTATTTCAGATCTCCTCGAGGTTTTCTGAAAGATAATTTTTGAGTGGAATATCTATCAATTTACCGGAATAATACAGATAGTCGATGAAGCTTTTATAAATATCCCATTGGATGAGTTTTTCGTATTTCTTCATTTTCAGGATACTTTTTTGAGCCTCCAGCAAGTCTTCGGGTTTAATATTCTGGTTCTGGTTCAATAGTTTCAATAAATTATCATTTGATATTTCTCCTGTTATTAATTGATTCTGACTGAACAGAAATTCAAGGTCGAGTTTCAGTAATTCACATTGTACCTCTAAAGCTGTTTTTTCCCTGATAACATCTGCTTTGTCTTCCATAAGGTTTAGTTTCCTTCGGTTCAAATCAGGCTTATCGGCATTGGTTAATGGAATTCTAACACCAATCTGAACACCAAAATGGTTATCAAAATCATCGCCGCGTAATCTGTCATATTCAGCCTGTATATATCCTATATTTCTTCTGCCTTCAGCCTTCTCGATTACAATCCTCTGCTCACCCAGTGTGATTTGCCGATTCAGATTCTCAATATGAATATTATTGGCCGTATCAGAGATCACCGATTTGAGCTCTACGATATTTTTAATTTGTTCATATGAAATCAATTGATTGTTTAAATTACTTTCAATATTACCGGAAAATCTAAATGATGTTATGATTTCGTGCTCTACCTTTTGCTTTGAATGATTCAGGTTATTTAAGTCCAGGGACAGGTTCAACAAATTCTCCTTCTCCTTTATATATTCGGTAATTTCGAAATCCGAATTTCCAAGCGCTGCTTCGAGGATCTTCAATTGGTCTCTCTGAAGAATAATTTCCTTTTGCTTGAACAGGATCTCATCAGATAGCTGGAAAAAAGAGATAAGTTGATTATATCTTTTATAGATCGCTTTATTCAAGGCATACTGGTAGTCAATAATAAGTGAATTCTTTTCAAGTGAGTAATACTTTTTATTGGCACTTATTTCCCAGGGATTTGTAGGGTTGAATCTTAATCTGAAATCGTCCTGGGTGATATTGAAATCATTGGTCCGTGCACGGAATTCAACACGGTGGAGTATGGGCGACCTGTAACGCTTTTCTTCAAGGAATTCAGATTTTATCTTGTTTTCATATAGTCTTACATCATTTCTGGCATCGCTAAGGAATTCATTCATTGAAAACTGACCTTTTGCAATGCTATTGCCCAATAAAATGAGGAATATCAGAAACCGGGTTTTCACCATCGATATGCTATAGAGCCCGTACATAAACCTTCTCGCCGTTTAAAAAATCATTATTTTCCGGGATTCTTATGAATATTTCCTGTCCCCATATTTTCCTATCCTGTACTTCCAGCAGTCTATTGGGGTATGTGACTATCCGGGAACCAACTTCCGTTACCCTTCCGGCAATACTATAATCCCGGTTTGAGGATTCCACGATTACTTCGTCTCCAACAGATAAATTGTATCTGTTTTTTTCATTCATATAGGCTTTTATAATGGTAGGATTTATTTCATACAATGACATGATGGTATTATATGGAGGGATCAATTCACCTATCTGTGCCATCACGTCGCCTATCGTTCCATTTACGGGCGAATAGTTTTTCAGAAAATTGGCTTCATTTTCAAGCAGTGATAGTTCTTTTCGTTGTTGTTCTATTTTCAAATCGAGAATCTCAGTTTCATTGGTTTTCTTCTCGTTCAATTGCATCAATTTCTGATCATACAGATCTATTGTCTGTTCCTTTTTCTTTTCAAGATAATTGATCTGTAACAACAGCATATTTCGTGATTCATCCTGGAGTGTATCCTCATATATTTCAATTCCTTCCAAAGCATTTTTAATGCCCTGGTTTTGTTCATATCTTGTTCTTAACTGGAAGAGTTCCTCATCAATTTTCTCAATTTCAGAGGTTTTCTCAAGCCTGGTCATCTGAACCTGGTAATTCATATTTGTGATCAACATATCTTTCTGTTGTAAATATGTATTGAGATCGTTTGTAGCTTTGTCAATATCATAAATAAGGTCTGGTCTGATTACTTCTACTAAAAGATCTCCTTTTTTAACATCTTCACCCGGAAGAACATGTATTGATTTGATCTTAACTGCTTTTTGGAAACTAATTGCCAGTTTTTGAGGTTCTACCTCGGCTACTATGGCATCGGATTGCTTCTTGTAAATAAGAGAAGCTACCAACAACACTATGGCCGTTAATAACCAGAAGATTGAAAAAACATTAATCCTTTTCATAACTATACCCTGTCAACAGATGCCCTGTTATTGATCCTCACATTTGAAACATTCTCTACTTCATTCAATTTTTTAAAAATTGAATAATGGTCGGCTCCTTTCTTTAAGGTAATTTGATATTCATATTTTATCAATTCATTGGAATTCCCAATACTGGTTAATTTAATAACCTGACAGTACTCAGAAAGAAGGGTTTCAACTGCAGTAATATTCGATGGATCATCAATCAAAAAAGAGAGAGAGGTGTCGTATACCGGGGCTTTCCCTACAGGCGAGAAATATAAAGCAAACGATACAAGGCTGAAAACAGTGGTGCCCGCAACGGCAACAGCAAATCCATGAACGCCACACCCAATGCCAATAGCCAGGGAGGCAAAAATGTAGATTATATTTTTGGGATTATCGAACCGGAACCTGAACCGGATAATGGCTAATGCGCCCAGTATACCCAAACCCCTGGCCAGGCTGTCTCCAATAGCCATCATAATCGTGGCAGCTATAATTGAGATTAAAACAACAGCCTGAAAGAAATCTTTGTTATATTCGGTACCCCTGAAGGTGTGCCTGTAGGTTAAAGCAATAACCGTACTTAATAGAAATGATAATAAAAGAGCATATACAGCAGCCTCTAACGATGGAAATTGATAGTATGATTGTTCAGAAAAAAAATCTTCCATTTGTTCACTTTGTCCCTCAAAAATTACAGATCGAAGATATCAAAAAAAATAAGTATTAAGAAATTATGATCGTAAAGTTAAGCTTGAATAAACAATTGATGAGGAAAAGTATCCCTGTTTTATGCAAGTCTTTTATACTAAATTTAACTGATAAGATCTCATATCTTAAAGCGCATCTTTTAATACTTCAAATACATTCTCAGCAACGATCTTGTGTCCCTCGACATTTGGATGGATACCATCCGGCAAGTTCAGTTCCGGAATGCCACCTACACCATCCAGAAGAAAAGGAATAAGCAAGGCATTATTCTCCGTGGCCAGTTCATTAAAAACATAAGAAAATTCAGTAGCATAATCTTTACCCATATTGGGTGGTACCATCATGCCGGCAATTACGATCTGTGCTTCCGGATATTTTTTTAACACTTTCTGGATTATGCTTTGAAGATTTGACTTTGTTTGTATCAGTGGCAATCCTCTTAATCCGTCATTAGCCCCCAGTTCCAGTATAAATACATTTATTTTTTTCTGTAAGATCCAGTCTATCCTGGTTAACCCACCTGCAGAAGTTTCTCCACTCAATCCGGCATTGATTACGCGGTAATTATAACCATTATCATTCAGCATTTTTTCAAGCACAGCAGGGTAGGCAAGGTCAGGATCAAGGCCATAGCCGGCTGTAATGCTGTTGCCAAAGCAAAGAATAGTTTTTTGGGCTTCCTGGGCATCTGCATTATTGATAACAGCGAAATACCCAACAAGCAGGAATATAACCATGAATAATGTTTTCATTTCAATAGGTTTAAAAAAATTATCAAATTCCGGGCCATAAATAAATCAAATATTAATGATATTAGTTATATCTCTTTCAAAGAATAACACTAATTTCGGAAAATGAGTCATATTTTACATGTAAAACACCTGACGAAAACATTTAAGAGTGCAGATAGGGAATTAACAGTATTAAAGGACATAAATTTTTCACTTGACGAAGGCCAGGGTTTATCGATTGTTGGACCTTCAGGAAGCGGTAAAACAACCCTTTTGGGATTATGTGCAGGATTGGATCAACCCACCAATGGTTTCATAAAGCTTCTCGATATTGAACTGAACCGGTTAAATGAAGATGATCGGGCCTATGTCAGGAACCAGTATGTTGGATTTATCTTTCAGAATTTCCATTTGCTGCCCACAATTAATGCGCTGGAGAATGTGATGCTTCCGCTGGAACTTAGAGGAGAGAAAAAAATCAAGAGCAGGGCAGAAGAGATGCTTACCCGGGTAGGACTGGAAGAGAGAATGGATCATTACCCATCACAGTTATCCGGAGGTGAGCAGCAGCGAGTTGCAATTGCCCGGGCTTTTATAGCCAGTCCAAAGATCCTGTTTGCTGATGAACCAACGGGAAATCTTGATGAAGAAACTGCCGAGATTGTATCATCATTACTTTTTCAGATAAACAGAGAGGAGAATACCACCCTTGTTCTCGTAACTCATAACTTAAACCTAGCCGAAAATACAGGCCGGATCTTAAAACTAGAGCGGGGTTTATTAATTGAAGATATTACAGTTTGAAGAAATGATTGATTATGAAATTCGGATCAGGCGTAAAAATGAGGGCCAGCTGACAAAACGCTGGATCTGGAAGCTTGCTTTAAAAGATGCCAGGTATAACTTCAACAGGTTATTCTTATTTGTTTCTTCAATTGTTATAGGAATAGCTGCCCTTGTGGCTATCAATTCATTTAATATTAATCTTCAGGAGGATATAAATAATCAAAGCAAAGAACTTCTAGGTGCCGATCTGGTTATTGAAAGCAGGAATAAAACTTTTGACACTACCTTCCTTGAATCCCTCGACTCCCTGAAATATCGCATGACAGGAGACGTCCGCTTTGCGTCCATGGTGTTTTTCCCTAAAAATCAGGGAACCCGGTTAATTCAGGTAAAGGCTCTTGATGGTGACTTTCCATTTTATGGTGAGGTAGAATTACTGAATTCAGAGTCTTTCGATGGATTTTATAAAAAAAATGGTGCTATGATCGACGAAAGTCTGGCCATTCAATATGATATTCAGATCGATGACAGTCTTAAACTCGGAAATGGTAAGTTCGTGGTTTTGGGAATAGTTAAAAAATTCCCGGGCAACACAAATATCAGTACCACTTTCTCTCCTTCGGTATATATTCCTTATCACAGGCTTGAATCCACAGGTCTTATTCAATTTGGGAGCAGGTATGATTATAATAAGTATTTGATGGTCCCCGAGGCTGAACTTGAAGCGTTGATCGAAAAATTAAGACCTATCCTGAGGGAATATGGCTATGGTTACGATGATGTTGAGGAGAGGAAGGAAGATCTGGGGAGGGGTTTTCAGAACCTCTACAGGTTTTTCAATCTACTGACATTCGTAGCCTTAATACTTGGAAGTATAGGTGTGGCCAGTTCAGTCCATATTTATATCCGTGAAAAACGGGATAGTGCGGCAATTTTAAGATGTCTTGGCGCTTCAGGCTGGCAAATATTTAATGTATTTTTTATCCAGATAGCTGCCTTCGGATTCCTTGGCACCTTGATAGGGGTTCTCCATGGAATAGGAATACAATTGCTCTTGCCATACATTGTTAAAGATTTCCTGCCGGTGGCTGTAAATGTATCACTTCAATGGATCCCCGTTTTGGAAGGTTTTGCCATTGGCCTTATTATGGCAACATTATTTGCTTTTCTACCGCTCTCTAATATCAGGCTGATACCACCACTTTCCCTGTTCCGCTCTATGGTAGAAGGTGTGGGCAGAAGGTCCAAGTTCAGATCGTTTATTATAGTCCTTATTGTATTGTTTCCATGGCTCTTTGCAGTTTTCCAATCAGGAAGCTGGCTTTATGGTTCTGTTTTTTATGCTGGTTTATTAATTACTTTTGGCAGTCTCTGGTTACTTGCCAGGGCATCCATCTGTTTTCTGCAAAAGGATTTTCCTTCGAAATTTAAT
>CBDUCT010000135.1:0-8783 GCA_965365715.1 uncultured Cyclobacteriaceae bacterium
ATCCCATTAGGGGTGGTAAAAATAGTCCTAAAACGTGAAAAAAGCAAAGCAGATTTACATAAGTAAACCCGTATTATAATCTCCTGATTACTAATATTTTAGGCAATCAATTGGAATTTTTCTTTAAGTAAAATATAAATCCAATATTGAATTATCGGGATAAGGGGAGTTTTGAAAACTGAAATTTTCCATGTAATACTTTTGAAGTCTATCTTGTGAAGAATTTTTTCAGATAATTATCAGCAAAAATAAGGAACCATCCTCCAAAGATAAGCATGATAAGTAGTTTGGATATGTTTCCATCAAGAGCAAAATATTTACCAAAGGATGGCAATTCAAATTTAGGCAATTGATATCCACCTGATTCCAGGCTGCCCGGGATCAGGAGTATGGCGATCATCAAAACAAGGTAAACGAAAATCATAGACCTTAATCCCCATTTTGATTTTATGGGTTTTGTTTTTAGTTTGGCTTCCTGATTGGTAACGCCAAGTTTACCCATTACATTTTCCGTAAAGCCTGGAGATGGATTTTCCATGTATCCATCGTTCATGGTCTTTCGGATAAAACGATCAATTTTTTCTTCCTTCATAATACGTCTTCCATTTTAATTCCCATAACCTGTGATAAACCATTGTAAAGTTTTTTTCTCGCTCTGTGAACCTTTACTTTTATATAATTTTGTTCTAATCCGGTTATATCGGAGACTTCTGCAACGGAGTTCTCTTCAAAATAATAAAGTGAAATTAGTAAATTTTCCTCTTCGCTTAGTTTCTCCATTGCTTTTTTTAAAACTTTTTTACGATCAATTCTGTTCAGGTCTTCAAGACCATCCGAAATATGAGAATGACCAGTTGATTCAATCACATTGTCATCAATCTCACTTTTGAATATCTTCTTATTCCTTGTTTTGCTAACCGCATTGTTAAAAGTGATCCGGTATAACCAGGTAGAAAATTTACTTTCATGTTTAAATCCTTCTATTGATTTGAAGGCCTTAATAAAACTGTCCTGGGCTGCCTCTTCTGCATCTTCCCGGTTTTTTACGATCCGTATACAAATATTGAAAACAAATGCTTTGTATTTATCTACAATGAAATTGCAAGCATTGTAATCCCCACCTTTAATTTTCTCAATAACAATATTCTCTATCTCAGCCTTCATTCAATTTTTATGACGCCAGAAACTGCTTTATGGTTACAATTTACAAAATTATGTAACCAGGTCATAAAACCTGGCGTCCAATATCTACAAAACGAAAAATGTTAAACTTAAAACTATAAAAAAATGGTAGAAATATTAGTTCCAATAGCACTATTTGCCACAATCTTTGGAATAGTCTTCATTGCAATCAGTGCTAAAAATAAGGAAAGACTCGCCTTGATTGAGAAAGGCCTTGACGCCAGTATCTTTAAACATGAAGGCCAGACTCACTGGAGGTATGGAGCGTTGAAAATTGGCCTTTTGGCCATAGGTATAGGGATTGGTCTGGTGATAGCCAATATACTTGATGTAAATGGTATTATGGATGAGGATGTAGCTTATTTTGCCATGATCTTCATATTCGGTGGACTGGGATTATTATCCTATTATAAATTGATGGGCAAAATAAAGCCAGAGAAAGAAGATTAGCGATCTTATTCCCCTAAGAAATCCCGCTTATGGCGGGATTTTTTGTTTTTTTACACTTTATTATAACATTATTAAAATCTTATAGTAATGAGGTATAAAAAAACAATTGTAAAAACCAGCATAATCTTTCTTATAATCTTAATGCACATGCCCCAAAAAGGATCTTCCCAGGAACTCGGCATGTCATTTTCCTTTTTCTTTCCCAGGAACGGGTATTTCTCTAATCCTATAAGTCCATTTTCCTTGAGAGGTATTGGAGTCCATCCCACAAACTGGTTGTCTATTGAATCCGGCTTCTCACTTTACAGGATGTCAGGTATGAATGTAATTGATCTGCCTTTTGAGACCAAAGATCCTTTGATGGGCCCTTTCTTTTCAATTATGGTGCCTCTACAGTTAGTGTTAGAAGCACAGGCAGGAAATGTTACCTTAAGAGCAAAAGGAGGTGGTTTTGGATATTATAACTTTGATACAAGAATAAATTATGGTAATATGGACAGGGCAATGAGGGAATATTATGAACTGGAGGTAGTGAATTCGGATTTGAAGTATGATAACAAAATTGGCTGGGGATATTTGGTTGGAGGAGAAATAATATTCTATTTTGCCGATAAATTCGGGATAAATTTTGAAGTAAATTACCTGGCCGGAGGGTCTGATCTTAACTACAGGGGAAATATTACAGGTGGCGGATCAAATGATCCAATTGAAACAAGATATGTTGAATATAAAGATGCCCGCCTGGATTTTACCGGCTGGGAGATAACCATTGGTGTTCTTTTTGATACTAAAAGATAATAGTAAATGAATTTCAGAATAGGATTTGGATACGATGTGCATCAATTATCTGAAGGATATGATCTCAGCCTGGGGGGAATAAAAATTCCGCATAAAATAGGGTCAGTCGGTCATTCTGATGCTGATGTTTTAATTCATGTGATTTGTGATGCCTTATTGGGTGCTGCCAACTTAAGGGATATTGGCTATCATTTTCCGGATTCGGATCCCAAATACAAGAATATTGACAGTAAAAAACTGCTCATTGAAGTAATGAATCTGTTGCAGGATAAAGGTTTTTCAATTGGCAATATTGATTCGACAGTATGTCTTCAGGAGCCTAAAATAAAATCCTATATCCCGGGAATGATTGATTGTCTTTCGGAAACTATGGGAATAGAACCTGACAAAATATCAATTAAAGCTACGACAACTGAAAAAATGGGATTTACTGGAAGGGAGGAAGGTATAGAAGCCTATGCCGTTGTATTAATTAATAAAAGCTGATCAGTTTTTAAATGAAGCTCCTGCTTACGAATGATGGTTCACATACACTTATGGTTGAAGAACTTAATGAGACCTATCATTCCGTCCATGGAGCCCTACTGGAATCCAGACATGTTTTTATAAAAAATGGTTTCCGTTATATCCTTGGTAAAAATCCCCGGAAGCCTCTTCGAATTTTTGAACTGGGATTGGGAACAGGATTAAATGCCCTTCTTACAGCAATGGAATCTCAGAAATTGTCTATACAGGTTGAATATACGTGTATCGAACCCTACCCTGTCCCCGAAGTAATTATCAGTCAATTGAATTTTCATGAGATATTAGACTTGCCTTTTGTAAAAGATTATTTTGGAAAGATCCACTCAGTAGGCTGGGATCAAATGAATCAGATACATTCCTTTTTCAAGTTTCGAAAAGTGCAATCTACCATACAGGAATTTAACATATCAGCCGGATATTTTCATCTGGTATATTATGATGCATTCGCTCCCAATAAACAACCTGAAATGTGGCAAAGAGATGTTTTACAGAAAGTCTATGGGATCTTGTCAAAAGAATCTGCACTGGTGACCTATTGTGCTCAAGGACAAGTTAAACGGGATCTGAAAGCTTCAGGATTTACCGTTCAATCTTTACAGGGCCCTCCGGGTAAGAAAGAAATGACCAGGGGCCTTAAAGGTCAATCCTCGTAAATAATATTGAACCTGTAATCAAATGGGTCAAGTTTCTTCTTGATATCCTCTAAGAATCCCGGATTATTTATGTAGAAATTCAGAAAGTTATCTGTTCTTTCCTGAAGGCCTCCCTCTGGAAATAATTTATCTTTCAAATTTTGAATCTGGTTCAAAGCAACTGATTGTTTCTGTTCTTCTGATTTATTAATCCTTTTTCCAATATTTTCAAGACTCTTTGATACTTTGGCTCTTTCAGACTGAACAAAACCTTCCAAACTCTGGTCAACCATTTTTGATTTATTACGGACAGACTCAAATAGTTCCTCCATAATCTTAATCTCACTTTCCAGGTCAACATTGAATTCCCTGTGCTCTTCCATGTATTTATTTTTCAATTCAACGACTGGCATAATAATTTCCTCAGCACTGATCATAAGTTTCCGCATCTTCTTCATCAATCCTTTATTAATAATCAGGGCGAAATTTCTTGGCAGGAGAATTGGATACTGTATGCCAAAATGGGTGAACGTACTTTTTAACTGCAGCCAATATGCAACCTCTGCAGGTCCTCCGACATAAGCAACATTAGGTAATATAACTTCCTGGTATAAAGGTCGTAGTATTACATTCGGACTGAATTTTTCAGGGCTTGACTCAAGCTCCTTCAATATTTCATCTTCTGTGAATTCTAAATCAGTTTCAAATACTTTAAATACACCTGCTTCTTTAATAATTCTCTTACGAATGTTGCCGGAGATATAAAACAGGTTAATGGCCCTTGGATAGACCTGGCTTTTGTATCCCAATTCCGCCAATTCCGCGGAGGTAGATTCAACAAGATCATTCGCATGATGATCCAGCAGGTCATCTCGTAGAACATGAATGATCTGTGATTTAAGTGCCCCATTATCAGCATCTATGACTATAAGGCCAGAATCACTAAAAAGCTCATTTACATAATATCTGACTGATTTTGCCAGGGTGTCATGTTCAAGATAAGCCTTTTCGAAAATTTCTGATCTTTCAGGAAGCATTTCCAATACCTCTTTCAGTGATGCCGGATCCATTCGTCCCACCGGTCCTGTCTGCCCGGTATCCCAGGTATATTTTTTCGCAAACAAAGAGAAAGACCGGATCTCATCAATATCATGATCTTCAGAAGCCATCCAGTAAACCGGGATAAAATGATGATCGGGATGCGCTTTATTGAGAATCTCACATGCATTTATTACAGTTAAGATCTTATAAATGAAATATAATGGGCCTGTAAATATATTGAGCTGGTGACCGGTTGTTATCGTATAGGTGTTTTTTTCTTTTAATCGTTCGATATTTAATGCTGTAGCTTCACTCACCTGGAATCCCGAATATTGTTGATTTAGAATATCCGTCAGTATCTCACGTTTTTCATTGTTCAGCGTACGTTTTTCAATTATCTTTTTGAAAGATTTTATAGTGGGTGGCAGGTCGTAAAAAGGAGCTAGTGATGGATCCTGATTGATATAGTCTATAAAAATTTTTGAAAACGAATTTGTTTCCTTAAGGTCTATTTTTTTACATTCCATTTTTAAGGATTTAAAATGTTGAATTATTAACCGGATCACCAATCAGGTCAAATGGCAGGGCATCATTGATTCTTATTTTTGCAAAATCTCCCAGTCGCAAATAGTTTTTTGATGCATCTATAATTACTTCATTATCCACTTCCGGTGAATCATATTCTGTTCGTCCAATATAATATTTATTTTCTTTCCTGTCGATCAATACTTTTAGGGATTTACCTATCAGGGAGTTATTAAAATTTTGGGAAATTTCCTCCTGGAGTTGCATAAGCACGTCTGCCCGCCTCTTTTTTTCTTTGGAAGAGATTGTATCCTTAAGTTGATAGGAGGCAGTATTTTCTTCATGTGAATAGGTAAAAACGCCCATTCTCTCGAACTTCATTTTCTGGATAAAGTCAAGTAATTTATCAAATTCACGGGGAGTTTCGCCCGGATGTCCTACCATCAATGTTGTTCGAATAGCAATGCCGGGAACTTTATCTCTTATTTTACTTATTAACCTTACAGACCCTTCCCTGTCGATTCCCCGCTTCATGAGTTTCAAAACTTTGGATGAAGCATGTTGGAGAGGCATATCGATATAATTACATATATTCTCTCTATCACGGATAACGCGGAGAACATCTTCCGGAAATCCGGATGGAAACGCATAGTGCAATCTTATCCAGTCAATTCCATTGACGTCAGACAGATGCTTTAAAAGATCAGCAAGTTTTCTTGATTTATAAATGTCGAGTCCGTAATAGGTAGAATCCTGGGCAATTAGCAAAAGCTCTTTCACTCCATTTTTTGCATGGTTTTTGGCTTCCTTAACCAATTCCTCAATACTTCTGGATATATGTTTCCCCCTCATCAGGGGAATAGCACAAAAGGAGCAAGGCCTGTCACAACCTTCCGATATTTTCATGTAGGCATAATGCTGTGCGGTAGTAATTAACCTTTCCCCGACCAATTCCTGTTTATAATCCGCGTTAAACCGTTTAAGCAATGCGGGAAGTTCCCTGGTTCCGAAGAAAGCATCAACCTGGGGAATTTCCTTTTCCAGATCGGCCTTATATCTTTCTGAAAGACATCCTGTAATATACAATTTTGATATTTCACCACTTTCTTTAGCATCGGCAAATCTCAATATGGTATCAATTGACTCCTGTTTTGCATTATCTATGAAACCACAGGTGTTAATGACGACCACATCCGGATTAATTCCATGGGCTTCATGAAAAGCATCTATCTTATTGCCTTTGAGCTGAGTTATGAGGACCTCCGAATCAACGAGATTCTTTGCACAGCCCATAGTGATCACATTTACCTTTAGCTTTTTATTTCCCTTTGTCTTCAAAATTAAAAATTGAATTAATGTGTAAAAATAAACAAAAGGGTCATCTGATTACCTTAATTTAGTTACTTATATATGCATTCAGGTTTTTATTAAATATTTTTGAACCTGAAATTTATGCTTGACGGATATTTGAGATACATTTATAAATTAACTTTCTATTTCCTGATTTGTTTATATGTGCTGGCCGCATGTGACACAACTGACTGTATTACTTTTAATACCCGGTTTGTCATAGTGGATTTTCTTGATTCAGCCACAGGTGATAGTAAAAGCCGTCAGTTTGATCTTATTTCCGCTCAGGAATCCCAAGTGATATTTTATAGTGATACCAGTTTAAACACGTATTATTTACCTGTTAATACGGAACTGGAACAAACTGTTTTTCTTTTTTTGAATCCGGATCAGACAATTGATACCTTGGAAGTAAGCTATGATAAAACTGTGACATTAATTTCTAAGGATTGTGGTTATGATCTTGAATTTAAAAACCTAGGTATCATACAGACCACCTTTGACAGTGCCGTATCATTGGAAAATGAACTTAGCAGGTTAAATGAAGAAAATATTAAAATATTCTTTTAGCGTATTAATTATTTTGATTTGCCACGTTTCTGGATTTGGCCAGAAGGGAACCGTTATGCCCTCTGCTGTGAGAATAGGAACAGACCTGGGATTTATAGGTGTCAGTATATTTGATCCGGATAAAACAGTGTTTGAAATAAATGGGGATATTGATCTGTACAAGTTTTTTATCACAGCTGATTACGGTATGTCATCATGGAAATTCAACCGGGAAAAATTTGCATATGAGAATAGTGGATCCTATTTCAAGGTCGGATTTGATTATAATCTATTAGCCCGGGACCCTGATTTGAATGTTATTTACTTTGGGTTGAAGTATGCATACAGTTCATTTGATGAGAGTTTCAATTATTCAATGACAGATCCGTTTTACTATGACTATGCGGAGGAGATCAGCAAACCAGGGATGAATGCACATTGGTACGAGGCAAATTTCGGAATGAAGATACGTGTGTGGAAGGATCTGTATTTGGGATGGGCAGGTCGTATAAAATTTGCAAAGAAGACTTCAGCAAATTCCACTTCCTTCAACACATATTTTATTCCCGGCTATGGCTTGGCAGATTCGGATAGCAGATGGGGTTTTAATTACCAGATCTTTTACAGGATTCCTTTCAGAGAAAAGCCACCATTCAAGCCGAAGAAGGTAAAAGAAAAAGTGGAGAGGGATCCCGAATCCCAGCCTACTAATAATCAGCAGAATGAATTTGATTTTTAATGATATCCTCAAAAATCATAATCAGACCTAATCTGAGCTAAATAATGAATCAACGAATTCATACTTATTAAAAACCTGCAGGTCATTAATTTTCTCTCCTATCCCTATATATTTTACGGGGATTTTGAATTCGTCAGATATGCCTATTACGACACCTCCCTTTGCAGTGCCGTCTAATTTCGTAATAGCAATTGAGTTTACATCTGTCGCTTTTGTAAATTCCCTGGCTTGTATAAATGCATTTTGCCCGGTACTTCCATCAAGAATTAGTAAGACTTCCTGAGGGGCATCTTCAATAAATTTCTGAACGACCCGTCTTATCTTTGCCAATTCATTCATCAGGTTAACCTTTGTGTGCAGTCGCCCTGCTGTATCGATAATAACCACATCGGCATCCTTTTCAACACCTTTTTTAACAGCCTCGAAGGCAACAGCTCCGGGATCTGTATTCATACCATGTGAAACCACCTCAACACCAACCCTTTCTCCCCATAGTATCAATTGATCCACTGCCGCAGCACGGAAGGTATCAGCAGCCCCTAATATCACTTTCTTTCCTTCTTTTTTATATTGTGCTGCCAGTTTTCCTATCGTTGTGGTTTTGCCAACGCCATTAACCCCTACAACCAGAATTACATACGGTTTAGTTTCCTGTGGAATCTCGAAATCAGTTACATCTTCTGTCTTATTCTCTGATAAAAGCGCAGCTATTTCTTCTTTCAAGATTACATTGAGCTCGTCGACATTTAAATATTTGTCCCTTGCAACCCTTTCCTCAATGCGGTTAATGATCTTAATTGTCGTTTCAACACCAACATCAGAAGTTATTAAGACTTCTTCCAGTTCATCGAGGACCTCATCATCAACCTTAGACTTACCGGCTACGGCCTTTCCGATCTTCTGGAAGAAATTGGTCTTTGTTTTTTCAAGTCCCTTATCAAGGGATTCTTTTTTGTCTTTAGATAGAAATTTAAACAGGGCCATGGGGTAGA
>CBDUCT010000136.1:0-8733 GCA_965365715.1 uncultured Cyclobacteriaceae bacterium
GGGAGCCTCTTGAGCTCTCCTTTCCGGGCAAGATCTACCTGTTCGGAGATTCTTTATTTGTTAATGCCGTTGGAAAAGGCATTCATATCATAAATAATACAGATAAAAGGAATCCTGTAAATATTGGATTCGTCAACATACCTGGCAACTATGATATGGCTGTGAAGGGAAATATCCTTTATGCTGATAATTATATTGATCTTCTTGCGCTTGACATTTCTAATACAAATGATGTTAGGCTTGTTAAAAGACTTGAGGGTGTATTTAATGATCATTATCATTATGAGTTCCTGGATCAAAATCAGGAGGCTGTGGTTGTCGCCTATGAAGAAACGGATACGGTCTGGTATGATAATCCGGAATGTGGCGGTGTAATGCCACAATTCTTAAGAGCTGAAGGTGGGTTTATCGCATTAGGAGGAATGGATGCGGCCTCTCCGAATTCAGCTCTACCTCCATCCGTATCTCCAACAGGAATTGGAGGATCGATGGCCAGGTTTGCAATTGTTAACGATATATTATATACCATAGGGAGCTATAACCTTGGGGTATTTGACATAACTAGCACTTCTGATCCTGTGTTTGGTAATAATGTGGAAATCGGGTGGAATATAGAAACAATTTTCCCATATGAGAATAACCTTTTTATTGGTGCCCAGAATGGTATGTATATTTATGATATTTCGGAGCCATCTGCACCAGAATTTATGTCGACCTTTGCCCATGTGAATAGTTGTGATCCTGTGGTGGTAAACGAGGACTATGCTTTTGTAACACTTCGATCCGGAACAGAATGTGAGGGATTTACCAATCAATTAGATGTAATAGATATTACTAACCTCTATAATCCACGCCTTATAAAAACCTATCCCATGCAGAATCCACACGGGCTGGGATTGGATGGAAATGCTCTATTTATCTGCGAAGGGGAATGGGGACTGAAAATATTCAACGCATCTGATGTAAACGCCATAACGAGTAACCAAATAAAACACTATACTGATATGCATTCCTACGATGTAATTCCCTTCAATGATAATTTATTCATGATCGGAAGAGATGGATTGTATCAGTATGACTATTCTTCTCTTGAAAATATTCAATTGCTAAGCCATCTGCCAATCACTAACGAGATCCAGTAGACATGACAAAGTTCATATTTTTTATGCTGATGCCCGTGATTATGGCAGCCGGATCAGTATACGGTCAGACCGAAACAATGTTGAAAGTCTCAGCAACTACTAAAAATGGTGACAGGATAAATGGTCATATAAAAGTTGAATCCCTTCCTCCATATCTTACGGTGTACTATAACAATCTGGATAGTATTGTGCTTAATACTCAACTCCTGAGAGCAGCAGCCTTCCGAAAATATAATAAATCTGATGTCTCTTCTGAGATAGATGATAATAAAACGGAAAAGTTAAAAATTCGATATTTTAATAATACAGCGGTTGGGATTCTCTCTGGCAAAAGTAATGATGATACACAACCTGTTGCAAGTCTTACCGTGGAGACAATCAATGGGGTTCATATCTACCGGTATTTATCAGTTGGACTGGGTATAGCCTATGATCAGTACAATTCCACAGCCACCTTGCCATTTTTTGTTTCAGTCAGAGGGGATATTCTTGATCATATTTTTACACCATTTTATTTCGTCGACCTTGGATATGGAAGCGCCTGGGATACTAACCAGGAAAACAATGGTTGGGAATTCATTGACGTGGAAGGAGGGATGATGTTCCATTCAGGGATAGGGTTTAAAATGTATAGCGGTGACAGGGTAAATGTAATGATCGCCCTGGGCTATAAAATGCAGAAAACGGTGTATCGCCAGGATTGGGGGGGCGGAGGTGAAAGGGTAACGGACCGCTCATACAAAAGGTTGAGCTTTAGGATTGGCATTGGCTTTTAGCCAATTGTAAGTTCCAGTTCTTCGATTTCACTGAACATCTTCTCCCAGGCTCTGTGCTTCTTATTGATATTTATTTCCAGATTCTCGAACAAAGTGGTCATGCCCGATAGCTTTTCATAATCAGAATATACTTCTGGTTTCAACATTTCTTCTTCAATTTTTTCCTTTTTTGCTTCCATTATGGATATTTCCTCCTCCAGCGTCTGTAATTTATTATTTAATGAATTCAATTTATTCTTTAACTTTTTCTGGTCTTCAAATGATCTGGATTTGAGAAGCTTTTTAGATCTTTCTTCAGGTTTTTGTTGTTCTGTTTTCTTCACCTTGTTTAAATTACCTTCCCGAAATTCATAGTCAGAGTAAGTGCCTGGATATTCTTTTATTTTCTTATTTTCTATATACCAGATCTTATTGGCTATAGCTTCAATAAACTGTCGATCATGGGATACCATAATTAAGGATCCCTGGAATTTCCTCAACGCTTCTGTTAAAATATCCACAGAGGTAATATCGAGGTGGTTTGTGGGTTCATCCATCACCAGAAAATTAGCCTTTGATATGAGAGCCTTTGCGAGAGCGACCCTGGCTTTTTCTCCCCCGGAAAGATTTTTGATCTTTTTAAATACATCATCACCGGAAAACAAAAAAGAACCGAGGATAGACCTGAGCTCGAGTTCCGTATATTCTGAATCAGTTTGTGAAAGCTCCTCAAGAATGTTGTTTTTGTAATTCAAAGCATCAATCTGATGCTGTGCATAATAGGAAATATTTACATTGTGACCTGGGCTACAGGTTCCTTCAAAAGGGATAGTTTGAGATATGATTTTAAGCAGCGTACTCTTCCCCAGTCCATTGGCTCCTATCAGGGCAATTTTATCATTCCTCATAATACTTGTTGATGTAAGATCGAAAATCTTTGTTTTACCATAGGACTTCGAAATCTGCTTTAGGTCAAGCACATGTTTACCGGAGGGTTGTCCCAGTCTGAATTCAAAACTGATATCCTTGTTATTATCTCTGGATTTTTCCACAAGATCAATTTTATCCATTAACTTGATCTTTGATTGAACTTGTCTTGCTTTCGTAGCTTTTGCCCTGAAACGGTTAATAAATTTTTCGGCCTCCTTAATTTTTTTTTGCTGGTTCAGATGAGCATTATTCTGTACCTCCTGCCGCATCGTTTTCTCTTCAATATAATTTGAATAATTACCGGTGTATTGTATAAGTTTCAGGTCCTCTATTTCAATTATTTTGTTCGTAGTGTTGTCAAGAAACCGTTTATCATGCGAAACTATTATAACCGATCCATCATAGGTTTTCACGTAATTTTCAAACCACTTAATAGAAGGTAGATCAAGGTGGTTTGTCGGCTCATCCAACATCAGGATTGATGGTTTTTCAAGTAGGAGTTTGGCCAGCATTACCCGCATTTTCCATCCACCGGAAAACTCGCTGATAGGCCTTGTTAAATCGCTCGTTTTAAATCCAATGCCCTCCAATATTTCTTCAGCTTTGGATTGTAAAGAATAGCCGCCTTTAATCTCAAATTCTTCCTGTAATTGTGCTAATTGCTCTATCTTCTTTTCATCATGATCATTTTCAATCTCAATGATCAGACCATCGATTTTCTCTTTTATTTTTAATAACGAATCGAATGCCTGCAGGGCAATGACTAGAATCGGCAGGGATTCATTTATAATGCTTATCTCCTGATTTAATATCCCAATATTGCAATCTTTCTGCTTTGAAATAGAACCGTTGTCTATTTGCAGATCACCCAATATTATTCTCAACAAGGTCGTTTTACCACTACCATTGGGACCAACCAGACCAACCTTGTCTTTCTCATTAATATGTAATGAAGCATCTTCGTAGATCGGACGGCCTCCTATATAGTATGATAGATCGTTAATAGATAACATTATAGTAATTCCTTAATTCAGCAAAAATAAGGATTTATGATCGAATATTTATAAAAGAAACATTCAGGGGTTTAAATGATGTTTACTTCAGGCTGTAGTTCAATGCCAAATTTCTGAGCAACATCTTTTTTAATTTCTTCAGATAAACTCAGTATGTCCTTACCTGAAGCACTGCCCATATTGACAAGTACAAGTGGTTGGTTGGGATTTACTGCTGCATCCCCTATACGTTTTCCTTTCCAGCCGCATTCCTCAATTAGCCAGGCCGCAGGTATTTTAAAATTTAATCTGTCAACCTGATAAGACGGAATTCTGGGAAATTCGGCTTTTAATCCTTCGAAATCAGTTTTTTCTACGATCGGATTTTTAAAAAAGCTTCCGGCGTTTCCGGTTTTAGCCGGATCAGGAAGTTTACTTTCCCGGATATGGATAACAGCATCACTGATATTTTTAGCATTGATCTCTGTCAGGTTAAGTAATTCCAGGGTTTCCTGGATCTTACCATAGGATATATTAAATGATGGATTCTTATTTAATCGAAGCGTAATTGATTTTATAAAGAATCTGTTTTTGTATCGGTTTTTAAATATACTGGAACGGTAATCAAATTCGCAATCTCCGGCGCTAAACAAAAAAACTTCTCCTCCCTTTAAATCCAAAGCTTCTACCTGGTCAATAAATTGCTCAATTTCAATACCATAGGCACCTATGTTCTGTACAGGAGCAGCCCCCACGGTTCCAGGTATTAATGATAAATTCTCAAGTCCCTGCAGGCCCATTTCAATCGTTTTGATTACAAGGCTATGCCAATTCATACCAGCTTCAATACGTAACCATACATATTCTTCATTTTCCCTGATCTGGGAGATTTCCGATAAACCGGTTTTTATGCAAGTACCTGCAAAATCACGGGTGAAAAGAATATTTGATCCATCACCCAGTATTAAAAATGGAACTTTATCAAAGTCGGTTCTATTGATTAACTCAAAATAATCGTCTTCGCACTCAATAAGAATAAGCTTATGCGCAGAGGCATGAATTTTAAAATAATTATAAGAAACTAGGGGATGATTATGTAGAATTTTCATTTAAATTATTTTATAAACCCCAACGATATCATAGCCGCAATTAACTGTTTTACTGAATTTGTTTTATTCCGTATTAAAGATCCTGATTTTAAAGATAAGATATATTATTTATATGGATTTTACTTAATTTACCGGGCAAATGTAAAAAGTGACATTCATTTTTAGGAAATTTACAGAACAGTGTTTAATAAACTAAAGGAAATTAAAGTGAGATCGACCTGCTTAACTGTAATCATTCTTATATCATTTATTGGACGAAATGCTATGGCTCAAAAAATGTTCTGGAATGATATGACAGTAGATGACAAAGAATATGCCATCGATATTGCCAATAAGTTCAAAGAATATGTTCATTCTGCTAATAATGAGGATCTGAAGAAATTGGTTTCTGAAGGTAAAATCTATACAGGGGATGGTCAATGGATTGATCATAAAGATGTCTATTCCGAATTAAAGACATTATCCAATTCAGCAGACTTCTCTATATCAGAATCATCCGCTTATACCTTTGATGAATTTCTGGATAATCATACGAGTAATATATTGATTAGCAGATGTTACGATGTGTTCGATAATCACTCAGTTCTGGTAGTATTCAATTTTGAAAAGGATGGAAAAATTGAAGAATGCCTGCTCTCCATAAGAAAAAACAGAAATTCAACCTGGAAAATACGCGGAATAATTGGTCTGTTATCAAATTCAAGTGACAATATGAATATTGACACAAATCTGTTCAGGGAAGAGAAAATATCTGATATTGGGATATCGATCCTTATTCCCAGGGAATTTGATAAATCTGATCATCTAAATGGACAAACGATATATTATTATGAAGGAAAATCGGGCCGTGATGCCGCAATCCAGGTAATGATGGATGACCTAAAAGCTAAAATTTATTATTATACATACAAATTTGTGGAGCATAATAATCAGCAGTTTAAAATGTCCAACCTGGTTGTGAAATATGTTCCTGCAGGCATAAAGTATGAGTATGAGGTTATAGATCCAAGTACCGGTACTTCTAACAAAGGGATTACTGTTGGGATGGAAAGGTCCGGGAAGGTCGTTTTAATTCAATACTATTCCTTTTTAAACGTGTATAAAAAAATTAAATCCAGGGTAGATTATACCCTGTCAAACGTAATTTTATAGACTATTACCTCCCGGGAGTTTTTGTACCTTCCGAAATTAAAAAGATCTTTTAAGGTTTACTTTCGATGAAATAACAGCAGATTCGTTCCCGGCCTCATCTCTAAATCTGATAAATATTATTTTTTCACCATCATCTCCTGGTAAAACATAGTTGCGGATCTCAGATTTATAGGGCTCCCATGAAACACTTTTCAAAGTCGGGTCTGTTCCAATAGCCATTTCATGAGCACCCTCTGCCTTGATTTGAAGATCTACTTTTTTGTCCGGATCGTTTGTCCAGCCTTGTCCATTACCAATAACAAAGTTTTCAGGTTTAGGAGGGGTTCTGTCAAGTGCAATGGTTGAATTTAGCGGCTTGGTTATATTACCGGCTTCATCTCTGAAAGCAATACCAATCTGTTTATTGCCATCTTCTCCCAGAAGTATATATTCTTTCTGAAAAGAATAAGGTTCCCAATTCCCCGGTGCCTGGCCCTGCTGGACTATCTTCATTTCCGTTGCTTCGGATGCTTCTATCTTCAATGCAACTTTTTTGTCTCTGCTATTGGTGAACTTTTCTCCTTCATTAATTGTAAAAGACATTGCCTCGGGAGGTTTTGTATCAAGTGTTACTGATCCTGTGATAACATCAGTTTCATTCATGGCCTTATCTCTGAATTTGATATATATATTCTTTATGCCATCACCACTGGAAACCTCAAATACTTTTTTAGGAACGAAAAGCTCCCATCTGCCATCTTCGAAATTGGCATCTTCCGTAATAAATACCTTATCTGCACCCTCTGCAGAAAGTTCCAGGGGAACCTTCCTCGCTCCTGGCTGAACAAATTTCTGATTCGCATTAAATATCACAGTTGGATTGGTCGGGCCAACCCTGTCCAGTATTATGCGATCGCTATATCTGCCGGAGTAATTGCCCGCTTCATCCTGAAGAACAAGGTATATGGTCTTTAAACCATCTTCACCTTCCAGAGCCCATTCTTTTTCTTCCATATACTCTTCCCAGGCTATTGATGGGCTGGCAGGATCAGAAATAGGATTATTGGAAATAGCCATTTTTACAGCATCCGGAGCCTTGATCTTTAAAGTTACTTTCTTCTGTGGATTGTTACAGAAATCTGATCCATCCTCAATTACAAATTCCTCACATACCGGAGGGGAATAATCCAGTTTAATTTTATCTGTGATCATTTCCGAAATATTCCCGGCAGGATCTTTGAATTTTGCAAAAAGTTCTTTTTCCTCTTCTTCTTCAGAAAATACCCAGGTTGTAACATTCTTGAAAGTCTCCCATTCTAAACCAGTAAATTCAGGATCTTCGCTGATCATAAAATGAGATGCTCCACGGGCACTTAGCTGAACAGCTGCCTTACGAGCTGAGTTTGTCAGCCATTCATTACCTTCGTTAATAACCATGTTCAACTCCTCTGGTGGCTGTCGATCAAGAATAATGGAGGAGGTAATAACATTTGAAAAATTGCCGGCTTCATCCCTCAGTCTTAGAAATACCGTTTTAACGCCATCCTCACCATCGAGTACCCAATTTCTGATTTCCGGCAGGAATGGCTCCAGTTTAATATCCGTAAAATCTGGTTTGTTGGTGACTTGAAAACCCTTACCATCTTCTGAGATTATCTTAATATTTACCAGTTTATCGGGATTGTTAACATACTTTGAACCTTCATTTATTGAGATCTCTCCCGTTGGTGGCTTGGTATCCAGGGTGATCATCGTATTCACAACTTCTGATATATTGTTAGATTCGTCCTTAAATCTCATATATACTGTTTTAGGACCATCCCCGGGAATAAGTGACCAGTCCACTTTTGTGGGTTCAAATTTCTCCCAAATCTCCATGTTTGAAATGGCATTGGTATTATTAATCTGCATATGAGAAACATCTTCAACATCCATATTTATATTTACTTTTACAGATGTTGCCCAGGCACTTCCATCATTAATATTAACATTGATCACCTTTGGAGGGATTCTGTCAAGAATGACCTTTGCCTGAGCTATTTCGGAGTGATTCCCAGCTTCGTCTATAAGCTTTGCGTAGATAGTTTTCATGCCGTCCTCTTCGGCAGGTAATTGCCAATTATTAATCACATCTCTGAAATTCTGGGGACTTGCATCAGCAAAATCTATTTGATTACTTATCATAAGCTTAACAGTCATAGGATTAACCCTGGTCATTAAACGGATATTTACTTTCCCATCTTTATGATTGGTAAATCTTTTATCCCCATTTATTAAGATATTTGGAGGAGGGGGGCCTGACCTGTCAAATATAATTTCATCTTGAATAACCGTGGTTGTTCTGTTCTTTGCTTCATCCATAAAATATACCCTGACAACCTTTGTCCCTTCCGTGGAATCGAGGGACCATTCAATTTCCATATGTTCCTGTCCTTCATTTACCTCATAAGGAAAGGTCTCTGATTTTCCAGAACTTACAATACGGACCATGGCCGCATCTTTAGCATGTATTTTTAATACAATCTTGTTGTTATTTGTGAATTTGGCATCATTGTTAATTACAATAGATCCTTGCTCGGGCGGGTGAGTGTCGAGTATAATGTCATCACTGATAATCTGGCTGATATTACCGGCACGATCTTTAAATTTAGCATAGACTATTTTATTGCCATCT
>CBDUCT010000137.1:0-8722 GCA_965365715.1 uncultured Cyclobacteriaceae bacterium
GTTAAAAAAATGGTGCGGGAGTTGAATGCCTTTGATAATTTCTTTTTCGAAATCCAGAATGAACCCTGGTCCGATCATACTGTGCCTGTACTGAATCTAGTCAACAAGGAAAACCTGCCTGATCCATCAGATTGGTCCTATAATGCGCATCTTGCAGATGAATTAGCCATGGCGTGGCAGAAGAAGATCGCCTTTTTTATCGTTGAAGAGGAGCAGAACCTGCCTAAGAAACATCTGATTGCACAGAATTATGTGAACTTTAAGGTTCCTGTTCCCCACGTAGAGGATAATATCAGCATCATCAATTTTCATTATAACTGGCCTGAGTCAGTAACCTGGAATTACGGATACAATAAAGTGATAGGATTTGATGAATCAGGGTTTGCCGGGCCGGGCGATAAGGTTTACAGGAAGCAGGCCTGGCGGTTTATACTGGCCGGGGGAGGACTTTTCAATAACCTGGATTATTCTTTTTTCAGCGGATATGAGGATGGTACCCTGGAAAACGATGCACCCGGAGGTGGTAGTGTGACCCTTAGAAAGCAGCTGAAGATCTTAAGTGACTACATTCATTCCTTTGACCTGGTTACACTCAAGCCCGATTACACCAGCATTGTTCATGCACCCGGATTAATACCCTATTTATTATCCAATCCCGGGCAGGAATACGCCATTTTTCTTCAGTCGGTTACGGATTCATCTGTTATTCAGGCAAATATCCCTTCCGGAAAATATAGTGTTAAACACATGAACACTGTTAACGGTGAGATTGTGAAGGAAGAAACCATTGAGGTTGGAAATGAAATTGTACAAATCGAGGTGTTAATCCCAGATGGTGAATTGGCCATTAGTATTAGAAGAATTTAAGATAATTATGAAGTAGATGTTACGAGTATTTGCAATTTCATCTTGAACAAATCAAAGGGTCAGCCAGTAAATTGACGTACGTTTAAAGTTTAGAAATCCAATTTTTCAGAAAAAGCTTCCAATCTTTTTGGGTGGGAAGCAGAGCCGTATTTTTCAAAATTTGAAAGTGAGATGCCTTCAAGTTTATTAGCCGAATTAAAATTACCGGGTTCCACATTCAATAATCGATTGAACCTGGATATGTCCATGATTTCCAGCCCATCCCATTCCATGCTAAATTTATTTTTTGTGCTCCAAAAATTATTTCTTTTAAAAAGAATGCTACTGTTTGATTTTTCCTTAATAATGAAGGGAATCTTTGCATCGGCAATGAATAAATTGTCATTAAGTTTTGCCTGAATGTCATTTCCTGAGATCCTTATTAACTCGGGGGCGCAACCCTTATTGAGGAATATATTATCATACACCTCCAGGTGCTTCATTCCGCTCCCGGAATTGCCGATGTGCAGGGGCGCATGGTGAGGATTGTTTTTACTGTCATTTTCACTAATATTATATCTGATAACATTTGAAGAATCAGCATGGGGGGCACCATTATAGGTATAAATCAAAAAACCTGCTCCATCATTATCATGGCTGTAATTGTATTGTAAAAGATTGTTCGTGCATCCCCCATCAAGGTCGAAACCACATCCATCGTGGTAACTGGTCCTGTTATCATACGATTCGCAATACTGGATAGTGACGTTGTTTGATACAGCTGTCCATATGCCGCAGGGACCTCCGGCCCTGGATTTGCAATATTGTCCATTTTGCCATGCTTTACAGTGTTGTATCATTCCCAGATCTACATCTTCCAGCAATATCCCGCTTCCGGAATGATTTTCTATATAGGTTGAATCACCAAAGTTGCTCCAGAAATTGCAGTTTTCAATGCTAATATTATGGTTGGCATAGTTTCCTTTATCAGGATTGTCTTGCCAATAACCGGTAATTAGCATCCCGTAATATTGATTTTCGAAAGTGTTACAGTGGTTGATGAGCACATTGTGATATCCGCTTTTTGAGCCATCTTCCGGGAATCCTCCGACAAAAATTCCACATCCGGCAGGATGCTGAATACCCAGCGGGCCCTCATTTATCTGACGGGCAAAACCACTGGCTTGAATGTTTTCGATTCGGATATTATGCAATTTTTTATTTCCGTTTAGTGTATTCACCACAGCTATTCCGCACCCGTGGTTTTTACTAGAAGCACCATTGCCTTTGATTTTGAGGTTTTTAATAATGATATTTCCAATATTTTCAATCAGGAGTCCACTACTGTCTCCTGCGTGAATAATGGCAGGTATAGTATCTGTTGAGGAAATAAGGATTGGATATTCTTTAGAGGATCTGTCATCTCCATCAATCTTTAGTTGCCCTTCAAAAAGAGCCCCTCCTTTTAGCAGAATTTTGTCACCGGGTTTGAAATGATGCTTATTGGCTGCCTTAAACGTTTGCCATGCGAATTTTTCTGAGTTGCCCGGATTATTGTCATCTCCGTCTGGAAAAATAAAATAGGTTGTTCCTTTTTTACACGAGGTTATTAGGAGCATATAAAATGCCAATAACAGGATATTGCCGATTAATTTCAATTTTTTCAATAATTTGGGATCATTACTGAACCTGGATTAATCAAAATTGTAAATGATCTTTTCTCTCGATTTATCATCTATAGATGTAAGAAACTCAATCGCTTCTTCCAAAATGATTACCTGGCATTATGGATTCATTGCTATTGTTTTAAGGAATAAGAATACAAAAAAGTTTCATTAAAGGAAAACTTATTTCAAAGGAAGAGTTCTTGGCGTTTTGTTTGTAATGGCTGTCAACTTGTAGATAAACACATGCCTTGATAAACCATATTTTTTTAAGATAACATATATCCTAATAAAGTTTAAAAAAAAGCATCTAATGTAAAGCTATTTTGAATGTGTCATTTAAAAACTCTAATTCTAATCCATAGGGAGATATAGTATTAGAACTCAAAAATCACTTCAAATAACTATCGACGATATTGTTACGATCAGCGACATGCTGTTTAAGCTCTGAAATAGCCGATCTGAAGTCACTTGAGTTTTCCAGGAAGGTATATCCTGATATTTCAGCATTAACAAATTCCTCTATCATTGAAGCATATTCCTCATAGGTAGATTGCATCGTCGTAACCTCAAAATGATCCTCAATAGTTTCAAGTACAAATTCATTGTATTTAGCCTTGTAAACCTCATCCTCATACAGGTATTCGATTAAGGGCCATCTTCCGGATTGCAGATCAGAAAAATCCAGTTCAAGTGAACCGCCCATTTTCCCATCCTGCAGGGCTTCATTATTATCCCAGGGGATCCAGGTGAGCTTACCACTGTCAGGATTATTGTACAGGTAATAATTCTGGGTCATTCTTCCATAAGTATCCCAATTCTGGATAACTGTGTTTACTGCAAGATACTTCAGAAATACATCTGTGTTAAGAATATTCTCCAAACCGGCTCTCCAGGAAGCAGGATCACTTGTTCTGGTCGCATCATGCAAAGCCGAATACAAGGTTTGAATGTCTGTCCAATCTGCCTCGTCCTCATTCGATTTCTTTTCGAAATCAACTTCATTGAACGTTCCTCTTGCGAAGCTTGCACCATCTCCTTCGGGTTTATATAAATTTCCACCATCGTCGTCAAATTGTGTCTCAATAACGGTATCGTCTACTTCTTCCACTATTGTATAGAGGCCAAAATATTGAGGTCCGTCGCCATAATCTACATACAAAGTGTAAAATGCAGTATTGGATACAATTAATCCGGCCCTGGAGAATATTTCTGCCGCTAACTTTTCCCGCAAAAATGACTCATCATCAAAATTGTTTTTAAGATTTAATTGTTTAAAACCATAAAAACGCTGATTATCGATTTGCGGGTAGTCGTCCTCAAATTCATCAAAATCCAGTTTGAAGGAGAGTTTCAATATTCCCTGCTGCCAGCTGCTCTGTAAGCTGGAGTTCCCTTTAAACCGGATCCCGACGCGATACCATTGTTTGCCATTGTAAAATATATCGGCTGGAACAAATACCGGATCTTCATCATTTCCGGAAATCCCACCACCAGGATTCATGCCACCGCCTCCTAATGAACCGAATGATCCATATAAATTCGTCATATTACTGAGCATGTTTAACCATCGGGCTTCAGTAATGACAATATCAATTCTCTTCACTATAGTATTATCGAATACCTCTGAATAATCAGGTATTCCAGATTTACCATGTGTTTCCTCAGTCCAGTCCGTGGGCGTAAAATCAGCATCGTCAATCAGAACAAGATTAGAATCATCCGGGACTATTTCGTTAACCGGATCAAATTCCGAGCAACGAGATAATATAACAAGCAGAAAAAGGTAAAGTGTGAACTTTGAAACCTGATCCATATTTTTAATATATCTACTTATTGACTGATTCTTTTTTGTTTTTTTCATGATTATTAAGAATTATCAAAAAGGGAATATTTGCATTCTGCATTAACTCCCTTATTGTTTACTACTGCTTCATGGTAATATTTATAACGAAATTTTATTTCAGCTATATTCTTACCTGCCTGAACGCCTTCTGGGCCTGTTATTATGTTGTTCCTTCAGGTAAGCGTCATATTGAGTTTGCTGTGGTTCAGAGAGAACGGCCTTAACCTCATTCTGAAAGGTGGATTTGAAGGCTACCATTTCACTTCTTTCAGGCCTTGAATTTCCTGATGTTTTCTTATTCCTTTCTTCAAAATGTGCCATATATAATTCAAGTACCTGTGTTTCCTGGTCTTCCGATAATGAAATTTCATCTGCCAGGTCACTCACCATATTTGTTATCTCCTTTTCCGAAGGAATTGGTGGCGGACCCTTTTGTCCACCTCTGGGATCATGATTCGGGCCTTGTGCAAAACTTATACTGCCAGCAAGTAGAAATGATAGTAATAAGATTGTTTTAAGAGTTTTCATGTCATTTTAGTTTAGTTTGTTTTGGTATCATTTAATGATAATTTGAACTAATTGTGCTTCAAACGTAGCGGATTTTGTTTGTCTAAGAAAAAGAAATCAACGGACAGGATTTATTTATCAACGAACAGCGGTTTTATTTCAATTGGGATTTTCAGCGTGTACTCATTTATGGCTGTTGATCTATGAATTCTTAGAAATAATTTAGGATACTAAAATCTTTTAAGTGGGATCCAAAGCCGGATTACATATTTGATAATAAGTTTTATGGTATCGATTGAATAACCAAAAATCAGTCAATCTTTTTCTTCAGTATATCAAGTAATTGATTGGACCATAAGATCCTGTAGTGACCCAGGTTCTCAAGTTCGATAAGATTCGATTGAGGTATGGCTTTATGGGTAAGCCTGGCTTTTTCGATGGGGATCACACGGTCGCTGGATGAGTGGATAATGAAAGCTTCGTCGAGATTTATTAGGTTCCCACCGTAAACCTCCATGTTAAGATCATTCAATGGGATATTGATATTCTTTTCGAGGTTGGAGATGAGGCGTTTGATTGTCCTGTCTGATACACCTATGAATTCGGCCATTTCATTTATTCTATCCCTGAAATGATAGGGTGTGGTGATCAGATACCATTGACTCACATGTACATCCGAATTTTCCTTGAGGGCAAACGCCGCGGTCACGCTTCCAAAGGAATGGCTTAAGATAACCCTAGGTTTATGAACCTTTAACCTTTCAGTTACGAAATCGGCATATTCGAACATGCTTGTATTCCCTTTGCTGCTACCACCATGCGAAGGTGCATCATAAGCGATAACCTGATATTCTTTTTCAAGCAGCAAGTCAATCATGGCACCAAAATTACCCGCCTGACCCTCCCAGCCATGGATGAGGAGCGCAACAGGATTACCTGCACTTCCCCAAGTGTATTTTTGTATTTCGAAACTTTTAAACTTTACCCATTCTTTTACAGACCGATCAAGGGCCTTTAGTTCAAATTCCCTCAGTTTGTGAATTCTCGGATTGGACATTAGATGATAAACCTTCCTGGCGGCAACCGAAGGAAATATCAGATCAAGTAACTTAAAATATAATCTATAGGCTTTGATCATAAAAGGCTAGGTTCTAAAATAGAACCCAAATATAATTAGCTGGGTTCTTTTTTGCAACCCAGCATAAGAATACTTATATTTAATCATGAAAACATTAGAACCAACTGAATTGAGCAGGGATCAATGCCCGGTAATGAAGACCATATCGACAGTAGGTGACAGGTGGATTTTGCTGATTTTGAGGGAATGCTTTCTGGGATTTAAGAAATTTGATGATTTCCACGAAAACCTGGGTGTTTCTAAGTCAGTTCTTTCGAGGAAACTAAATGACATGATCGATAGAGAGCTTCTGTATAAAAAACAATACAGGAATGAAGGAAGACGAAGCCGTTATGAATACAGGTTAACCGGCATGGGCTGGGACCTGATCAAAGTGGTCGTTGCGCTAATGGAATGGGGCAATGAACATCTGGTGGAAAACGGAGAGACCACCCTCGATGTTCTGGAAAGAGGTACCGATCAGGTTACAAAGCTACAGCTGATTAATGAGGAAGGCGAAAGAACGGACTGGTATGAACTTAAACTCCAGGTTGTAGAGAAGAAAAATTAAGGCACTCGAGGGATAACTTCGGGTAACCGAGAAGTAAACTCCAAGTAATCGTGAGGTTAACGTATGATAATCGGGAAGCAAACATTTGGCCACAATTGTTAAAACAGGACCCTGAATTATATCATTACCACATCAGTTTATCGCAATAAAATTCACAATTTTTCATGCAACACTGTTGCTATTATCCGGAAGTCGACTTATGTTTGCATTTAAAACAAATTAAAAAATATGTTACGCGGGAAAATACTGTACCTTTTTGTCTTTTCAGTAATCTTTGCCAGTTGCTCATCCGATGATGATAATCCGTTAGATGTTACCATTCCTGAAATCGATATGCAGGAGCCTCATAATGGGGATGCATTTGTAGCGGGTGAATCTATCACCTTCGAAGCTACATTTATGGATGATGTAGAACTTGGAAGTTATAGTATCGATGTTCATGATAACCTCGATGGACATGGGCATGGCCGGATCGCGCAACCAAAAAATGATCCAGCCCTTGAAAGATGGATATTCAAACAAAATTTCCCCATTCCGGAAGGAAGCACAGTGTATTTAGCACAAGAAGATATCCCAATATCCGAAAATGCCACAGCTGGTCCGTATCATTTTATAGTTCAGGCCGTGGACAAGGCGGGAAATGCCACTAACTACCAGGATGGCAGCAATGTTGAACATGAAATACTGATCACCAACGACAGCCAACCAATCGTTAATATAACCAATCTTGTTAATGGAGAACTCCTGATTGAAGCGGATGTACGATTCGAGGTGGAAGGTGATGTATCCGATCCAACCGTGGGAGAATATAGTGGTATGCATTCTATGGAAATCCTCCTGGGTGAAGATCACGAGGATGAACATCAACATATTCACGGCAGGGTAGGACAGGATGATCACGAATTCCTTATTGATGCTGACTATATAGGATCAGAACTGGAAGTATTTATGGTTGATGGAATCATCCAGCTTGATCAGGTTTTTGAATCCATTGCTTTCACATTATCCCGGGAACAATTTAATGAACTAAACGGTGAGGGTGTAGATCATTTAATGCTGAGCATAAATGTGTTTGATGAACAGGGGAATCTGACCCTCAGCAAAACGGTCGTACATATTCACAGTCAAATGTAATGATTCTGAGCGGGTTTCCGTTCAGCGGATTTCGGACCGGGACGTAGTTATAGTGAACGTGCAAGTTTGGCAAATCCCTATTTCAATTCAGTGGGGAATTCTATCCCACGCTTATTTGTCGGCGCCTTTTTATCCTGAATCCGTCATTCCGGCCCCGGTTTGCTTACCGATTGCCTGTCGGATGAAAATTAACCTAAAAGGTACCTAAATCAGGTATAGTTTTTAATGGTCAGCTAGTCTTTTAAGCGGGGGGGCATTCTACTCAGCAGGCTGTAATTCTTCACGACAAGTCTTACAAACCCCATTAAGGATGAGATAACTTTCCTCAACATCATAATCGGGGAGATCGATCACCGGGGTATGATAATTAGGCAGGCATTCTACATGCCCGCAAAGATTGCACTTGAAATGAACATGATCGTGATGATGGGCTTCTTCCGTACAATCTTCCCTGCAAAGTCCATAGGTAGCCATCCCGCTATCGTTGGGTATTTTGTGTAATAATCCCTGGTCAATAAAGGAATTCAAGGTTCGGTATAATGTAACCCGGTCATAATCGTTCAACTCGTCTTCCAGGTCTTTAAAACTCAATGCATGATCAATGCTGTAGAATTTTTCAAGGACATCGATCCGGCAATCGGTTATTCTCAGATGGTGATTTTTGAGCAGCTTTTTATAATCGCTATATTTCATCCTTTTGCTGAATTTATTGAAAGTCAAAAACGAAAAATTTGAAACCGGTATTCAATGACCACTAAATACCCTAAGATTCTTCAGGTTTCATGCTTCAAATATAAGCAGAATGCAATTAAGTTGCATAAATATGTTATACTTTGAGTTTGGTTTTATTTTATTAGCCTTAACCACTAATGAGTCGGAGTTTGATGTATGATGAACCTATTTTCAACCCTTGGTCAGAAGACTTGAGCCAGATGGCTATTCTATTTTCAACCCTTGGTCAGAGAACTTGAGCCAGATGATTACCCTCTTTTCTTCTGTTGATCAGAGAAATTGAACCTTTGATTATCCTATTTTCT
>CBDUCT010000138.1:0-8693 GCA_965365715.1 uncultured Cyclobacteriaceae bacterium
TGAGAAATACAGTGCATCACCCTCATTAAGACATTTTTCTAATGTCGGCCAAACTGCTCTTTGAGCAGCATCAGATACCAGGCATTGAATTACCGTGGCTTTCTTGGCTGCCTCTTCGATGGAGAAGAGTGTTTCTCCTGGCACCCAACCGTCAGCTATTGCTTTGTCCCAATCGTCTTTGAAGCGCTGCTCCTGGCCAATGATGACAGATATTCCATTATCTCGCAGGTTAAGTGCCTGTGCTGGTCCCTGAACACCATAACCGATAATTGCGATAACTTCGTCTTTAAGCACTTCCCGTGCTTTTGATAGTGGGAATTCTTCCCTTTTTACGACGTTTTCTTCTACGCCGCCAAAATTAATTTTTGCCATACTTGTCTTGTCCGTTTGATGAATTTAAAATATGTGTTTCTGAATTTTCCAGTTCGTCGAGGTATTTCTGTGTTTGCCGCTTTGATTTAGATATAGCCACCCGGCCGGATCTGACAAACTCAAGCACCCCGTATTCATTTAATAAATTGAACAGTTGTTGGGTTTCATGTTTATGCCCTGTTTTTTCAATTACAATATAATCGTCTTCAATAACCAGGATGCGGGCATTGTTTGCCCTGACCAGGTTCTCTATTTTATTACCATGAAGAAAGATCTTTGTCGGCACTTTGTACAAAGCAATTTCCTGATAATATATTTCATCTTCTTCATAGAGAAATGCTCCCAGGACTTCAACCAGTTTCCTGAGCTGTTTTGTCACTTTTCCAGCAATATCTTTTGTTGTATTCACAACAAGGGTATAACGGCTTACTCCGGGTACTTCCGACGTTGAGACATTTATACTTTCTATATTTAATTTAATCCGTGAGAAAATAATTGTTACACGGTTCAACAGTCCAGGTCTGTCCTCACTAAGAACAGATATTGTATACCTCTTTCTCAGTGTACTGGCATGACTATCTTGATAGATATCAGACATAATATTATTGTTTTAATTTTAATCTAAACGAATATTAGTTACCGATTCCCCTGAAGGAACCATTGGGAAAACATTATCTTCTTTTTCAACCTCAATCTCAAGAAGATATGGGCCACCGGATGCAAGCATCTTATCAATGGCCTTATCGAGGTCAGCTCTTTCACTGACTTTTTCACTATCTATTCCAAAACCTTCAGCGATTTTCGGGAAATCAGGATTTGTCATTTCAGTAAATGAATACCTCTTTTCAAAAAACAGTTGCTGCCACTGTCTTACCATTCCGAGGAAATGGTTATTGAGGATCACGATCTTAACCGGTATATTATACTGACTGATCGTACCGAGTTCCTGCAATGTCATCTGGATACCACCATCTCCGGCAATGGCAATAACCTGCTGGTCTTTTGCACCCAGTTGTGCGCCCATAGAGCAAGGTAAGGCAAATCCCATGGTTCCCAGACCACCGGATGTCAAAAGGTGATTGGGTTTCCTGTACTGATAATATCTGGCTGCAATCATCTGATGCTGTCCAACATCTGTTACAATCACTGATTCCCCTTTGGTTTTATCCGAGATCTTCTTGATAACTTCAGCCATTAAGATCCCGTTGGTTTTGGGATTGACCTGATCCTTAACAACTTTTTCATATTCAATTTTTTCACACTCCTTGAATTCATTGATCCATTGGGTGTGGTTATTCTTCTTGATCAGGGGAAGCAAAGCTTCGAGTGCCTCTCTCGCGTCAGCATTAATTCCGACGGTTGTTTTAACATTCTTGTCGATCTCAGCCGGATCGATCTCAATATGGATAACCTTTGCCTGCCTGGCATACTTTGTCAGATCACCGGTTACCCGGTCATCGAACCTCATTCCGATGGCTATCAGTACGTCGCACTCATTGGTTTTAATATTCGGGCCATAGTTGCCATGCATTCCGAGATAACCCACATAGTTCTTATGATCCGGTGGGAAGCAGGAAAGGCCAAGCAGGGTTAGTGCTACCGGAATGTCGGCTTTTTCAGAAAGATCCTGAAGCGCCTTTTCCGCGCAGGATATAAGAACCCCGTGGCCTGCAAGGATATATGGTTTTTTTGCATTATTGATCAGCTCAGCGGCTTCCTCGATCTGTTTACTGTGAGTAGAAGGATAAGGATGGTAGCTTCTGATCTTTTCACAGGGAGCATATTTAAAGTCTATCTCACCGAACTGTGCATTTTTTGTGATATCGATCAGAACCGGACCTGGTCGTCCTGTTTTAGCGATATAAAATGCCTTTGCTATCGCTTCCGGGATCTCTTCAGTCCTGGTAACCTGGAAATTCCATTTTGTAACCGGCATGGAAATACCCAGTACATCTGTCTCCTGAAAAGCATCAGTGCCAAGAAGATGTGCCGGAACCTGCCCCGTGATACATACAAGGGGGGTAGAATCGATTTGCGCGTCGGCAATTCCTGTAATGAGGTTGGTCGCACCAGGTCCACTGGTTGCAAAACACACACCCACTTTGCCAGATACCCTCGCATATCCCTGTGCGGCATGTACTGCACCTTGCTCGTGTCGCACGAGGATATGATTTAATTCATCCTGATAATTGTACAAAGCATCATAAATGGGCATGATAGCCCCTCCCGGATAACCGAAAATAGTATCTACTTTTTCCTCCAGAAGGCTAAGGATTACGGCTTCCGATCCGCTAACCCTTAGAAGCTTGTGCTTCGATTCTGTTTTACTGGTTTTTTCCAACGTTGACATGGTTTTAAAATTTAATCCGTTACACATCCTTCAGATGCAGATGAAACAAGTTTAATATATTTACCTAAAATTCCTTTATTATATTTATAGGGTGGTTTAACCCAGTTTTCTCTTCTTTTACTGATTTCTTCTTCAGTAAGGTCTACATCAATTCTATTATTTACAGCATCAATGGTTATTTTATCACCATCTTTAATTAATGCAATTAATCCTCCTTCCTGAGCCTCAGGTGTAATATGGCCCACTACAAATCCGTGTGAGCCTCCTGAGAATCTACCGTCAGTGATCAGGGCGACATCTTTGCCAAGACCAGCACCAATTACAGCACCGGTAGGTTTAAGCATTTCGGGCATTCCCGGAGCGCCTTTAGGACCTTCATAACGGATCACTATTACGTCACCTTTCTTAACAGTTTTACCAATACCATCAATAGCTTCAAATTCGTTATCAAATACCCTTGCCGTCCCGGTAAAACGTTCTCCTTCCTTTCCAGTTATTTTAGCCACAGCACCTTCCTGAGCAAGGTTGCCAAAGAGTATCTGGATATGGCCAACAGGTTTGATTGGGTCTTTAATGGAAGTTATGATTTCCTGCCCCTCATCCAGGTCACGGGCCGTTTCAAGATTTTCCCCAAGAGTCTTTCCCGTTACTGTCAAACAGTCACCATCCATCAGGCCTTCCTTCATCAGGTATCTCATAACTGCAGGAACACCACCCACGTAGTGGAGATCTTCCATAAGAAATCTTCCGCTTGGCTTCAAATCCGCAATAAAGGGTGTGCTATTGCTGATCCTCTGAAAATCGTTTATTCCTAATTCTATGTCGACGGCTTTTGCCATTGCTATTAAATGAAGAACCGCATTAGTAGAGCCTCCCAGAGCCATAATGAGTGTAATCGCGTTCTCAAAAGCACGTTTGGTCATTATATCGCGAGGCTTGATATCTTTAATAAGTAGATTCTCGATCGCCTCACCAACCTGAGCACATTCTATTCGCTTGTCATCACTAACTGCAGGATTGGAAGAAGAGTAGGGGAGTGACATGCCTAGGGCTTCTATGGCTGATGACATCGTGTTGGCAGTATACATTCCTCCGCATGCACCGGCACCCGGAATAGAATTTTTGATAATGCCTTTATAATCTTCATCGGAAATGTCACCTTTCAGTTTTTTACCATAAGCCTCAAAGGCCGAAACAATATTCAGATCTTCGCCTTTCCATCTTCCTTTTTTAACCGTTCCGCCATAGAGGAGAATACCGGGTCTGTTCATCCTACCCATGGCCATAACTGCTCCGGGCATATTTTTGTCGCAACCTACAATTGGAACAATTGCATCATAGTGCTGGGCATTAACTACTGTTTCAATGGAATCGGCAATGATATCCCTTGACGGAAGAGAATATTTCATTCCCTCAGTTCCATTGGGAATGCCATCGCTGACGCCAATAGTATGAAATATCAAACCCCACAAACCTCTGTCATCAATACCTTTCTTAACATCTTCTGCAAGACCATTTAAATGCATATTGCAAGGATTGCCCTGAAACCCAGTGCTGACAATGCCAACCTGCGCTTTTTTGAGATCCTCATCTTTTATTCCCAATGCGTACAACATAGCCTGTGATGCCGGTTGGGTCTCATTTTGAGTTATCCCTTTACTATATTTATTTAATTCACTCATATCTCAGATATTAAAAAAGCCTTTCTGTCGCGAGAAAGGCTTTTAGCTTATATAATATATTTCCTTTCTCACGAATCCTGGTAAGGAATCACAAGTACAATAACAATCACAGAAACTATAGATCTAACACTGATCATAAAATACAATTTTAAGGCCCGAAGAGGGCATTTTGAAATTGGCTTCAAAAGTCCAATATTTATTTATAAAATCAAAGTATTTAGTTTAAAAAATCTAAAGAAATATACAGTTATTAAAAATAAATATCAGATAAGTGCTACTTTTTAAGAATATTGTTTCAATCTATCAAGGTATAATAGATGATATTATGTCAAAAATCAATTTCTAAGAATTTTAATTTGGCCTGGATGCCTAAAAAGACTCATTTATCACCTTTTTTTATGTTACAGAAAAATTATTGTCATTCCCATGCAACCTTAGCCATTAATTAAACATCTTTATTTATTGAATATATAAACTATTATAAAATGAAATTACATCATTCGAAACTCGCTTTTTTTATACTCCTGATATTTATACTGAATCCGAAAACCGTCCTGTCACAGAAGATCCTGGCGGAAGCAAACTTTTCCATTCAGAACGCCAGATACCTTGAGGTTGAAGGGAGCTTCTGCAATATTGAACTTAAAGGATATTCAGGTTCGTCCCTTAAAATGGATGGTAAAATAGAAGGTTCAGGGGATCCCGATAAATACGAAATCATATATCGCGAAGATGGGAACAAGATCAAGGTCTGGATCGAACGTCCGAACAACATTTGGAGAAACATTGAAGGATTGCTGCATTTTGATGTACCTGAAAATGTTACAGTAATTGTCGACAATAGTTCCGGGAATATAGAAGCTGAAAATCTGCGTGCTGATGAGATAACTCTGGAAGCCTCCTCAGGAAATATAACCGGAAGGAATTTGAAAGGGGTATTGAGGTTGAAATGTTCTTCTGGGAATATTACCTTATCTGAGCAAAATGGGAATGCGTCACTTCGGGCCTCTTCCGGAAACCTAAAATTAGATGAGGTAAACGGCGATCTTGAAGCACATGCATCTTCCGGTAATATTACGATCTATGAAGTCATTGGGGATGTTGAAGCCGATTGTTCATCTGGCAATATAAAATTAAGAGATATTGAAGGTAAGCTTGATGTGGGAACTTCATCCGGAAATATCCGGGGGGAGGATGTTTTATTAACCGGTGATTCCAGATTTAAAGCTTCTTCAGGAAATGTGACGATTGGATTATTGAATTCAGAAGATGATTTAAGTTTTGATCTTGATTCCGGATCTGGTAATCTGTATGCTGCCGGAAGTACCTCCGATGACAGGCTTATTTTAAGAAAGGGTCCGATAAATATAACAGGGATCACTACTAGTGGCAGCCAGAGGTATACTACAGACTGATAGGCATTATATTCAAATAACCTGGCCTATATGCCCCTCTATTTTGGCTTTCAATTCATCCGAATTAAAGGGTTTTGTAACATAATCATCCATTCCTGCGGCATAAAGCTTGTCAATGTCATTGATCATCACATCTGCTGTAAGGGCAATAATGGGCGTTTTGCCAGATGCACCATTTTCAATATCTCTGATCGCCGTTGATGCTTCCCAACCATCCATTTCCGGCATATGCAAATCCATAAGAATCAGATCATAGGAGTTGGCTTTAAATTTATCAAGTGCTTCAAGACCATTTTCAGCCGTATCGATATTGTAATCCCATCTTTCCAGGAAACGTTTAGCTACTTTCATATTCATCTCATTATCCTCCACCAGAAGAATATGGGTAGATATTTTTTTGCCTGATTCCGACTCTTTTCGTTTTCCTTTACTACTGTCTATGGATCCTGCCTGATGATCTAAACCGAATTTAAGTTCAAAGAAAAATTCAGATCCTTCACCGGGTTTACTATTTACATGGATGTCGGTCCCCTGCAGCTTCAAAAGATTTCTGATGATGGCTAACCCAAGCCCTGAGCCGCCGAATTTTCTGGTGGTTTCAGTTGTTGCCTGTTCAAAGCGTTCAAATATCTTTTCCTGTTCTTGCTCAGAGATCCCGATTCCAGTGTCACGCACACTGAATTTTATTTTGATGTCTTCATTGGTTTTATTTAGACATGTCACATACACTTCGATTTTACCTTCCTCAGTAAACTTTATGGCATTATCAATCAGATTTACCAGTATCTGGGATAAACGATGGGGGTCACCATTTAATGTTTCAGGTACTTCTTCATCCACTGACAGGTTAAATTCCAGGTTTTTATTCTCGGCTTTGCTTTTAAATGTGTTTTTCAGGTTGGTTAAAAGTTCGCTTGCGTCAAAAGGAGTGTTTTCAATTTTTATTTTACCTTCCTCAATTTTTGAGAAATCAAGAATATCGTTTATAAGAACAAGAAGATTCTCACCTGAGAACTTTATGCTGCGCAATAGTTCAACCTGATCCTCTTTGGGATTTTCCATCATCAGGATCTCGGATAATCCAATAACTGCATTCAAAGGAGTCCTGATCTCATGACTCATATTAGATAAGAATTTCTGTTTAGCTTGAGAAGCACTTTCAGCCTTTTCTTTTGCTTCAATGAGTTCAATATTTTTCTCTTTCAAGATCTGGTTCTTCTCCTCGATATCAGTATGGGCCTTTTCAATTTCATTGTTCTTAACACGTAGACTTATATTAGACCTTTTTTTATTTTCATAGGCCCGCCACATAAGAAACAGAATAAGAATAAGAAAAGTAATGAGGAGTAATCCACCATGTAAAATGAGATCGTTAATAAAAGTCTCACTATAGGCATTCTCACTAAATATATTGATTAATAACATATCCCTAAATGAAAATCATTATAAATGCGCAGTCCTTTTATGATATTTAATTAAAAAACTGTTACACTAAGAACGGAAAACTATGCTTTTCATTTTATTTTTTATGCTATTGTAACATTTTTATGATCTAATCGTCTTCCCTTTGAAATGCATTTGAAGTACTTCAAGAATGAGATTCTACCATTAAAGGATAAATTATTCAGATATGCTTTTAGCTATAATAAAGATAAATCTGAATCAGAAGATATTGTACAGGAAGTATTTATTCGATTATGGCAAAAAAGAAAAAATCTTGATAAAATCAAAAACATTGAAGCCTGGAGCATGACTATTACTAGGAATCTTACATTTGATAAACTGAAAGCAAACAGGCTTGAGTTTAACGATCTTCATCATGTCGAGGACAAAGCACAGGAGATTTTCAATCCAGAACAAATGGTTGAACAATCCGAAACTATAGCCGGGATAAGAAAGATTATTGATTCGCTATCTGAAAAACAGAAACAAGTTATTTTTCTGCGTGATATTGAAGGTCATACTTACCAGGAAATTGGAGATATAATGGGAATTGACCAGAACCTGGTAAAAGTTACCCTTTTCAGGGCAAGAGAGAACGTTAGAAAGAAATTATTAAAAACTGACCAATATGGATTATAACAAGATCAAAATCTTATTAGAAAAGTATTGGAATTGCGAGACTACTTTAGAAGAGGAATCGATTCTTCAGGAGTACCTGTCAGGTTCTGACATACCTGAAGATCTTAAGGAAATTAGTCCTCTTTTTCAATATTATAAGTCCCAAAGGATTGTAAAAGTATCCAAGGGTTTTGAAGAAAGAGTTATAAATGAGATCGAATCAAAAGAAAAGAAAGGGAAGCAGAAGTATTTGCATATTTTTTACAAAGTAGCTGCTGCTGTTATCCTGATCCTGTTTTTTGTCACGATCCATCAACGGTTTATTGCCGTACGAGAAAAAGCTTCTGTATTGGTTCAGGATACATTTGAGGATCCGGAGAAGGCTCTTGAAGAGACCAAAAAAGCTTTATTGCTTGTTTCAGAAAAATGGAATAAAGGAAAAAACAATTTTACAAAGTTGTCAGAATTCAATAAAGCCGAAAAAATTATCCGAAATGAAAACTTATAAACATATGATACGAGTCCCGCTGCAGCAGGACGAAACCCATTTGACAACAAAAATTTAAAATACACATGAAAAGGTTAATCATAATAATTATTGGTGTTCTGTTATATACAAGTGGATTCTCTCAGGAGGATGTGATAACAAAATATTTTAGTGAGTATGAAAGGCGTGATGATTTCACAACAATTATTATCACCAGCAAAATGTTTCAGTTAATTGCTCAGATTCCCGAAAGTGAAGATGAGGAGGATGTTATGAATGTGATCAGGAAGCTTAATGGTTTAAAGATCCTTACTTCCAGTGAATAC
>CBDUCT010000139.1:0-8683 GCA_965365715.1 uncultured Cyclobacteriaceae bacterium
CGGAAAATGCATGAACTTGGGATTAAAACTGGGTATGACCTGAAGCAGCTTTCCAAGAGGGAGTTGACACGCAGGTTTGGAAAAGTGGGATCCTACTATTATCAGATTGCCCGTGCTGAGGATAACCGGAAGGTTAATCCTAACAGAATTCGTCAATCACTCGGTGCAGAAAATACGTTCAGTAAAGATCTTGTTAACAAGCAGGAGGTAAGAAATGAAATGGAAAATATATTGGATATCTTGCATAAACGGTTAAAAAAATCAAATACTAAAGGTAAAACTTTAACTATTAAAGTTAAATATTCTGATTTTCAGCAAATTACTAAGAGCAAGACAATTGGAAGTTGGATTGATGGAAAGCAATTAATAAGATCATTGTATGAAGAATTACTTGATCAGGTTGAAATACGAAACGGTATCCGGTTACTTGGTATAACCCTCTCCCAACTAAATCATGAGGAACCTGAAAATAAGGATGAAAGTTCTGGTTCACAGTTAATTCTCGATCTCTGATAACTATTCGCTGCAAAATCACTTCGTTTTACTGCATAGAATCCATTGAATAGTGTATTTCGACGTTCCTTTGATAAAACAAGAAAATATCCATGTTTATAAATTATCTGAAAACTACCTTTCGTTATTTTTTAAAAAATAAGCTATTCTCTTTTATTAATATTGTTGGGTTATCAATTGGCCTGACCTGTTCAATACTAATTCTTCTCGGAGTTATCGAGGAATTAAATTATGATTCCTTTAATAAGAATTATAAAAGAATTTACCGTGTACTCCAGGATATGCCCTTTACAAAAAAGGCAACCTGGGCGATTACTCAGGGACCACTAGGGCCAGCTTTACTCAATGAAATTCCCGAAATCGAACAAATGACACGTACAAATTTCGGAGGATGGTCTATTAAATTCGAAGATGAGGATATGTATTCTTATGGCTTGTATGTTGATCCTTCATTCCTGGATATTTTCTCATATGAGCTTGTCAGCGGGGATAAAACAAGTGTATTAACAAATCCATATTCTGTTATTATAACACAAAAACTTGCATTGAAAATATTTGGTGATAAAGAACCCTTAGGTAAGATATTAACGGTATATGACCAATACGAAATAGAAGTATCCGGGGTAGTAAAAGATCCACCAGGTAATTCTCATTTAAAATTTGAATGGATAGGGACAATGGAATTTGCCAAGGAAATTGGCTATACTGTCGATTATTGGAAAAACAGTACATTTTATACCTACATATTACTTCCGGAAGAGTCAAATTTCGATATAATTGAAGAAAAAATTTCCGGGATTCTTGATGATAAACCAACGCTGGAAGAAGGGGCTAAACTCAGGTTACAACCATTGCCGGAAATCCATTTGAGCTCAGGAATTGATTTTGAAAACGCCGATATAGGCAACAAAAACTATGTATATATTTTCCTGAGTGCTGCTATATTTATTCTTGCCATTGCATGTATAAATTTTATGAACCTTACAACAGCAAGATCTGTAAAGAGAGCCAAAGAAATCAGCATGCGAAAGGTTGTTGGGGCACGACGTAAGCACATTATTTTTCAATTCCTGACAGAGACAGGAACAATGATAATTATTTCATTAATAATTTCAATTCTAATCATCAGTACTCTTCTGCCTTTCTTTAATCAATCAACAGGAAAGTCCCTGTCTTTGGATCTGTTAAATTATGAAACACTCCTTGGATTTCTTGCCCTGACAATTATCACCATTCTTTTATCAGGTTTCTATCCGGCATTCCATATGTCCTCAGTTATGCCTTCGAATATAATGAGAGGGAATACTGAAAAAGGTACCGGGAGTTCAAGGCTAAAGCAAATAATGGTGATAATACAGTTTATAACATCAATAGTTTTAATGATCGGTTCATATGCAGTATATAAACAGGTTAAATATCTTCAAAATAAAGACCTGGGTTATACAAAAGAAAATATCATATATGTTCCAATCAACAATAATATCCGCAAACATTTTGATGTATTTAAAAATGAACTATCTGATCATTCAAACATTGTTTCTTTGACAAGTTCGTCGAGTTTCCCTTCAAAGGGTTACGTATTTTCCAATAACTTATGGGATTGGCCCGGAAAGGATCCTGATTATGACTTATTGGTTCATAATGAGTTTGTTAATTATAATTACTTAAGAACCTTTGAAATTGATTTAAAGGAAGGAAGAAGTTTCTCCCCTGATTTCCCGAGCGATACCAATGCAGTAATTCTGAATGAAAAAGCTGTGGAACTGATGGGATTGGAGAGCCCGGTCGGGAAAACGATGTTATATAATGATGAAAACATCTTTACGATAATTGGAATTACTAAAAACTACAATTTCAGATCACTTCATTCGGAAATAGGTCCCCTGGTGCTTTTTCTAAATCCTGTAGATAATAATTATCTCTGGTTAAGGGTCAATTCAGAAGATTTCGAATCAACGATCAGTTTCATAGAAGATAAGTGGAAGGCCTATAATCCTGAAAATACCTTTTGGTATAATTTTCTTGACCAGCAGATTAAAGGATTATATGAAAACGAGAAAACAGTTGGTATCATATTGTCAGGCTTTTCAATACTCGCAATTATTCTACTATGCCTTGGTATATTTGGATTAATAGGGTACTCAGTTTCACAACGATATAAAGAGATCTCAATCAGGAAAATATTTGGTGCGGAAACATCCACAATAATATGGTTATTCACAAAAGAATATGCGAAGCTAATGTTAATATCTACAGCTATTGGGATTCCAATAATCAATTATCTCCTGCAGGAATGGCTAAATACATTTCCCTATAAAATCGATATTAAGGTTTATATATTTCTGATTCCAGCGATTTTACTGTTTATAATATCGCTGCTCATAATCTACAGTCAATCCATCCGTGCAACACGGATTAATGCCGCAGAAACGCTCAGGAATGAGTAAAAACTATTATTTCCTTTATCACAATAAATTTCTATTTGATTTCTTATTTTTATGAAATATTCAGCATTGGCATATTTTATAATTCTTAACTATTTTTTTATATCATGAGCAAATCAAACCTTTTAACCTTATTGCCAATTATTATAGTATTAGTTCTTGGCTTTTCATCCTGCGAAGCCAGAAAAGAAAAAAAGAAAAAGGCCAACAGGCCCAATGTAATACTGATATTAACTGATGATCAGGGATTTGGAGATCTAAGCATAATGGGGAATACAAATCTTAGTACCCCCAATATCGATGCTATCGCACAAAATGGAGTCATGTTTGACCGTTTTTATGTTAGCCCGGTTTGTTCACCAACCAGGGCAGAAATTCTGACAGGCAGATATCATGTAAGAGGTGGCGTTTATTCTACTTCAGCTGGCGGGGAGAGACTTGACCTCGATGAAACTACAGTGGCTCAATTGTTTCAAAAAGCAGGCTATAAAACAGCTGCATATGGAAAATGGCATAATGGGATGCAATATCCCTATCATCCGAATGCCAGGGGATTTGATGATTACTATGGATTTTGTTCCGGCCATTGGGGTAACTACTTCAGTCCCCCACTCGAGCATAATGGCAAAATCGTCAAAGGTAATGGGTTTGTAATTGATGATTTCACTGAGCATGCCATGCAATTTATTGAAGATAACCAGGATCAACCCTTTTTTGTATATCTTCCATACAATACCCCGCACAGCCCTATGCAGGTTCCGGACCGGTTCTGGGATAAATTCAAGGATATGGATCTGGAGATGACAAACCGGGATAAGGACATAGAGGATATTATCCATACCAGGGCCGCACTGGCTATGTGTGAAAATATTGATTGGAATGTGGGTAGAATTATGGCAAAACTTAAAATGCTCGAACTTGAGGAGAATACAATTGTATTATACCTCTCAGATAACGGTCCGAATGGATGGAGATGGAATGATGGCATGAAAGGAAGAAAAGGATCCACCGATGAAGGAGGTGTCAGGTCACCCCTTATTATTCAGTGGAAAAGCAAAATTCCCGCTGGTAAGAAAGTGCTCCACATTGCCAGTGCGATTGATCTTTTACCCACCCTCTGTGACCTGGCTTCAATACCTTCCGAAACCGCAAAGGTTATTGATGGCAAAAGCCTGAAAACTTTGCTGTTGGAAAAAGAACCTGATTGGCCGGATCGCCTGATCATTAACCACTGGAGGGGCAGAACCAGCATCAGAAGTCAGGAATTCAGGCTTGATTTTGAGAACAAACTATTTAATATGGTCAATGATCCCGGACAGTTCAATGACATTTCTACTGAATTGCCTGAAATCCATGATCAAATGGTATTGGCAAAGGTGGCCTGGGAAAAAGAAGTATTGCCTGAGTTGCCTTTAGAAGATAAAAGGACATTCCCACTTGGTCATCCGGATTTTAAATACACCCAGATTCCTGCCAGAGATGGAACAGCTCATGGAAATATTATTAGATCCAATAGATATCCAAACTGTTCTTTTTTTACCAACTGGATAGCTCCTGAAGATAAGATCACATGGGAAGTTGAGGTAGTTGCTGATGGTGATTTCAAAGTTGTGATTTACTATACCTGTCCTGAAAAAGATATAGGATCAAATTTTTCAGTCACGCTTAATGACAGTAAGTTAAATGGCCAGATACAGGAAGCTCATGATCCCCCATTATTTGGAATGGAAGAAGACAGAGATGAACGTATAGAATCGTACGTAAAGGATTTTAGACCACTCGAACTGGGCATGATCAGCTTGAAGAAAGGAAAAGGAACACTAACCCTCCAGGCAGGTCAAATTCCAGGAAGTCAGGTAATGGATTTCCGGCTTATGATGTTTGAAAGAATTGACTGAAAAAGATAAAGCTGAAACCAGGAAAGAAAATGATTGTCCTGAATTCAGCTTTATATATGGCTGCAATAACCAAAAAGTATGTAAAAGAGGTTTCGAAAAAATTCCTGAACCTTTGGATTATTCCTGATCGATTGAAATCAATTCGACCTCAAAGATTAGAGCTTCATTGGGTCCGATTGCACCACCAGCTCCTCTTTCTCCGTATGCCAGTTCTGAAGGTACATACAACTTCCATTTTGAACCAACAGACATTAATTGAAGTGCCTCAGTCCAACCTGGGATAACACCATTAACCGGGAATGAAACAGGCTCTCCCCTATCTATTGAACTGTCGAATACTGTTCCATCAATCAACGTTCCATGATAATGAGTTGTCACCTTGTCTTCAAGTCCTGGTTTCGCTCCACTACCTTCAGTTATAACTTCATACTGAAGACCACTTTCAGTTGTGATAACACCATCCTTTGATTTATTTTGTGAAAGACACGCCACCACAGCTTCCTTACTTGCATCTGATTTAGCTAGTTGTGCCCTTTGAAAATAAGATTGAAGGCACTGTCCTGCCTGCATTTCATCCAGGATTGGTTCATTGCCCTCATACACATCATTGAAAGCTTTAATTAAGGCATCAATATTGATATCTTCAAGTCCCTGTGCCTGAACATTCTTAGCTACGTTTAAGCCAAGACTGTAACTTACACTATCAACTTCATTGGATAAATTCACATCTTTTCCTACATTGGACTGGTCGTTACAACTAAAAATCAGTAATAACATCGCAGCAGCAATTGCAACATTCGATAAAAGTTTCATTTAATTAGTTTTAGTTGAAATTTTAATTAAGGGGCAAAACTACATTATTGTTTTGGAATTATAGGAAAACCACTACAAATAGTTCAAGAACGAGAAGAAATAAGCATCATTTCAAACCTGATCCGTAATTGTTGCTAATAGCCAGGTATTTATAACTTTCATAAAGGGCTTGAATGAGATCAGTTTCACAAGCTTCAATATCAACAATTATCCACTCGGCATTGCCATTGCTGGCTTCAAAAATAGCCGGATAGTCCATATTCCCGGTACCGACTGCCAGAACAGGATATGAGAAAGCTTCGTCAAGTAATGGTTCCCATTCGGCAGGACCATCTTTCACTTGCAAAATGGATGCACGTTTACCTAGTCTTTTTATTATTTCAACAGGATCCTGTCCGGCAATGGCTATCCAATAAACATCAAGTTCAAAAAATATGTCAGTATCCAGTAGATCTAATAGTATATCGAAAGGCATCTTACCATTGGATAGTTCTTCAAATTCCCACCAGTGATTATGAATGCCAAAAGACAATCCATTTTCTTTGGCAAAACTATTTGCCGTGTTATACTTATTAGCCAATTGTGCAATACCTTCTTCACTTTTATATAAGTTACTTTCGGGTAGGCCGTGCCAGATGATTCGCTTGCATTTAAAACTCTTGGCTCTCTTAAGTACATTTTCCTTGCTCATCTTATCAAGGGGCAATTCAGTATGCATGGCGATAACGTCCAAACTTGATCTTCGGATTATTTTACTGTAATCGTCAGCAGACAGGCCATCGAAGGTATGCGGTGTTTCCAAGCCAGCAAAACCAATAAAGTCAATTTTCTTCAGGGTCTCTTTTGGATAATTCTTCAAATCTCTATTAAGAGAATATAAATTCAGACCAATTTTTGGCAATTGATTTTGGACCTTGGGGGAACTGAAACCAAATAATCTGGTTAAACTGATCAATGGATTAGATAAAAAAACAAGCCAACCTAGTTTTAAAAGTGACCTTCTTGATGTACCTTTTCTTAAAAAAACCATATTTTTTATCCCATACCTGGTTACTCAATTACTATATTATTAAAAAAATTAAATTAATTCTAATGAATGCAAATAACAATTTTCAATTTACTACTTTAAGGCATTTTTTCGATATAATTATATATTTGCATTTACCCTTGAATTGATTCAATATGAGGTTATCCCAATTGGCGCGTAAACTGGAGATTTCACCGACTGAACTGATTTTATTCTTTGAAAATAATAAGATTGAAAGGTATAATTCCCGCAATAATAAAATTGAAGAAAGTGATCTGAAGCTGGCTTTAAGTCATTTTAGTTCGGAAGAAATGGAAGCTGAAATCCAAGCTGAGGCCCCACCAGCTAATGATTCAGTAAAAGATATCCCACAGAAGAAAGAAAAAGAAAGTAACCCTTCGCATGGATCAACCATCGATATTCCTGAGAGAGATTCTACGGAGCTTAAACCTCCCGTTGAAGAAAAAGAGGAAATTGAGGTTATCAGAATGCCAAAGATCAAGCTTGAAGGAGTTAAAGTTGTTGGAAAAATTGATCTCCCGGAACCTGTAAAGAAAGTAAAGGATGAGAATACTTCCGTTGCTGAAGAACAAAATAGATTATCTGATAATACTTCAGATGGAGGACAAAGAAATGAATATCAAAAAACTAGAAAGAGATCTTTTAAACAGAGAAATAGAAAAAAGTACACTACGAAAGAATTGAGCTACGAAGAAAAGCTTAAACGTGAAGAAAGAAAAAGGATCAGGGAACAACAACAGGCCAAAAAACTTAAGAAAGAGCAGAAAAAACTGTATTATATAAAAAATATTCAGTCAAATGTTTCTCCAGCCAGAAAAGAGAAAAAAAGCAACAAAACTGAACGTAGCGAATTTGAACCAATTAAAGTCAGACCAAAGTATAAGAATCCAATCAGAAAATTCTGGGCTTGGCTTAATGGAGAATATGACTAAGAGCCTGTAAACAATATATTCGTGTATCAGGTTACCATTAACGAATCTTATCTATTATCTTGGGTGGTTATTAGGATTTCGTTTAGAAAATCTAACCCAGCATAATATGATAAAATTGATATTAAATACAGAACACCATTACGAACAGTCAAAATGTCGGTACAAACATCGGATCTAAGGGAAAATATAGTAATCAAATTTGCAGGTGATTCCGGAGACGGCATGCAGCTTACCGGAAGTCAATTTACAGAAACTGCAGCCAAATACGGTAATGACCTGGCCACATTCCCTGATTTTCCGGCAGAAATACGGGCGCCTCAGGGAACGTTATACGGTGTTTCCGGATTTCAGTTGCATTTTGGAAGTACCAGGATCCATACTCCCGGGGATGAGTATGATGTTCTTGTCGCTATGAATGCAGCAGCACTGAAAACAAACATAAAAAATCTAAAACCCGGCGGAACTTTAATAATCAATATTGACGGATTTGATGACAAATTTCTAAGACTGGCTAAGTATGACAAGCTGGATAATCCGATTGAGAATGAAAAATTACTTTCAAATTACACGGTTCACAAGATCGCGATAACACAATTAACCCGCAAGGCACTTGAAGATTCGGGTTTAGGCATAAAAGAAATTGACCGTTCGAAAAACATGTTTGCCTTAGGTTATGTCTATTGGCTTTTTAATAGAAAAACAGATTTCACAGAAAATTATCTGGAAGAAAAATTCGGTAAAAAACCAAAAATCTCGGAAGCTAACATTAAAGTTTTAAGGACGGGTTATAATTATGGTATAACTGTGGAAGCCACTTCATCCACTACGGAGGTTCAGGCCGCTGCCCTGGATAAAGGGATTTACAGAAATATCCGGGGAAATGAAGCGCTTGCCTATGGGATCATCGCATTAGCCTATAAAACAGGGCTTGATGTACTATATGCAGGTTAGCCGAGCACGCCGGCGACAGAGATGTGACAGGAGTTGGCTAAGCATAAAAACTATATAACAACATTTCAGGCTGAAGACGAAATA